>JAEVYV010000162.1 GCA_023392575.1 Bacteroidota bacterium
GCGCCTGGGTGTCGCTGGCAAAAGCAATCAGCGTTGTGTCGGTTTTTTGCGGCGGAAGCTGGCTTTTGGCCCGGGAAGTGCCCAAACACAAAAAGCCTAGGAGAATCAGTTTGAAGTGCATAAGAAAATCGTTGCTGCGGGTTAAAGATTTACCGGCGGACCAACCGCCGAAAAGAAAATAAAGTTGGAACCTGAACAAAACCTACCTAAGTGAGAATTGCGTTGAAAGCCTGCCTGCCGGTTTTCAAAATTCTGCTATTTTTTGCTAGGGAAACCTTAAATGGGAAGGATGAAAGGTTAAGATTTTTGGAAGGTGGCTCATTGCTTTGAATAATAATAGTAGGCAACCAGAGAAGGACGATTGGTAAGGACCCCATCATAATTCCCCTCGTTCATCAATTCGCTGATTTTCTTGCCGTCATCGATGGGCCAGACAAAAACCTTGTGGCCGGCGGCCTGCATTTTTCGCAAATCTTCTTTTTGCAGCCCTTCTGTCCATATAGGCGGCGCCCAGATCGTGGCATCCATAGCAATTGCGTATTCCAGGTCCAGTTCACAAAGGGAAGGAATGGTTTGATAGCCCGAAAGGGTTTTGAATTCTTTAAACAGGTCTTCGCTACTGATTCCAACAGTGATCTCCACTTTGCGGCCAACAGCAGCGGCTGTTCCCATTGCTTTGGCTTGTAACTCTTTTATCTTTTGAAGATAACCGGTGTCTTTTATATCTAACCATACATGGCGCAGATCTGTTTGGTGAATGATGATATCCAGTGCTTTGTCCAGTCTGGGAATTTTTTCTCCGTTTTTTAAATATACTTCCGAAGCCAGCTCTGCATAGCTGTATTCTTTCAATTTTCCCCCGATTCCTGTTTTATGGGTAAGGCGGTTGTTGATCCTTTCGTCATGGTAAAGAACCAAAACGCCATCACGGGTTTGCTGCACATCAACTTCCACCCCTGTAGCGCCCAGCCGCGAAGCCAGTTGAATGATTTCCACCGAATTTTCCGAGGCCGGCAAAAGATCTCCGTTGCGGCCGCCCCCTCTATGAGCGATAATCTCAAGCGGTGTTTCGGTATACAGGGGCCGCATGTATTTCAAACTGATTTTTTTTGTAGGCCCATCATTCCCTTCGCCATACCTGCCCTCAATGATGATTTCTTTATTTGGTTTTTGTCCTGTATTGGTAGCTCTATCTGTCGGTTGAATAATGAATCTTGCCTTGCCGGTTTTCCTGTTCATGGCCTTTCGCCAATAACCATTTAATAAAATGGAGTCGTTTACCTCTTTTCCTCGGCAAATAAAGTAAGCAGCCTCTGCTTCACAAAAAATCGACAGGTAGTGGATCGTATCCCTGCCGGTTATGGCAGCACTCCATTTCAATACGGCCAGCCTTCCAAAATCTGTACCCGCTTCAATGCCGTAGACACCTTCCAAACCCTCGCGGGCCTGCGGACGCAAAGGGCTGCCCGTGGAAGCATCAAAAAGATCCCACGCCGTGTCGGGCACCGGCGGCTGTAAAATTCTATGACAGGAGGTCATGAAAAAATAAAACAAGAGTTTGAGAATGCTTCTTGTCATGAGGTAATTACATTGCTGATTGCAAACAAGCAGGCCATTTTTTCTGGACCGGGGACTGATAAAAAGAAAATGATAAAAAATTATGCCGACCAAACCGCCACAAAATGGATGCGCAATTACCATCGTAAAAATTTCCAGACCAACTGCAGTTGCAGGCAAATCGATCCGTCCCTGGACTCAGCGGCATCCAGCCATTTTAGTTCCGTTCCCAGTCCCAGGTTTTTGGAAAGCGGATGAATATAGGAAGCGGCGGCCATCCAGCCCACGCTTACTTTGTTGGAGGAGGTTTTGCCAGCATAATCCAGTCTGGTTTTGGTAAAATAAACACCAGAACCTGCAAAAACATTGATGCGTTTGGTGAGGGGCATGCTCCATTCCAGCAAAACCGGAATGGCATTCAACACCACTTTGCCTTTGTTGTTGGCAGAATCCGTGATGGTATAGGAAAGAAAGGTCATGTAGCCGGTTTCCAGCCCTAGTTTTAATAAATGATCGGGGTGCCACATCAGCCGGAGGGTGGACACGGGATTGATGTTGGCAATGCGGGGCCGCAGGTAAGCCAGGGCTCCGGCATACGAAGGGTAGTAGCCCAGCCCACCACTTGCATACACAACCAGGGAGTAATCGCCTCTGTGCCGGGGTTGCGAGGTAAACCCCTCGTCCTGCGCATTTGCTTCGACACAAATGGCGGAAAGCAAAAAAAAGCACCAGATGATTTTATTGCCTGACATAATAGTAATAAGCCACTATGGAAGGATAGTTTGACAGGATGCCATCGAACCTACCCTCGTGCATAAATTGATAAACATTGGGCGGAATGTCCAGGGTCCACACAAAAGCCCTTTTTCCTTCCGCATGTATTTTTTCTACTTCCGGGTTTTGCAGCCCCAGCGTCCACCGCGGCGCCCAAATGGGGGAATTGGCCCGGGCTACGTCGGCTACACTTAATTCGCAAACGGAAGGGATGTTTTGATGATCCGGCAAAGCCAGAAAATTAGTTAACACCGTTTCGTCGGGAATACCAATGGTGATTTCCAGTTGGCGGCCCAGAGCGGCTGCTTTTTGTTGGTACTCCAGCTGCAGGCTGCGCAGGACGTGCATGGAACCCGAGAACTTTGTATCCATCCATACAAAACGCAGGGGCGTTTGGTACAAAACGGTTTCAAGGGCCTGCCGCAGGGTGGGAATTTTTTCGCTATTCTTCAAACGAACCAGACTATTCAACTGAGCATAACTGTAGTTTTCAATGGGGCCGAGCAAGCCGTTTTTTTGAATGAGCCTTTCGTTTAAGGTGGCATCGTGATAGAGGATGGGTACTCCATCGCTGGTGAGGCGTACGTCAACTTCGATCCCGGTGGCCCCAAACGGAGCAGCCAGCCGGATTATTTCTACCGAATTTTCCGAAGCCGGCAACAGGTCGGCTGTACTGCCGCCGCCGCGGTGGGCCACAATCTCAAGCGGGGTGGTGCGATATAGCGGCCGCAGGTATTGCAAGCGCAGGGGCTTTGCCGGAAAACTTTCGCCCAGGCCATAGCTGCCTTCCATAATGATGGAATCCGCGGCCGCTGCGGGTGCGCTGCTCAACAAATGGCCGGCGCCGTTGGTTTGGGTAATGATGAACCTTGCTTTTCCCGTTTCGGTAGTCTGCATTTTTCGCCAGTAACCATTCAGCAAAATAGCGGTGTCCAGTCTTCGGCCTTCCAAAATAAAATAGGAAACCTGCTTTTCACAAAACAGCGAAAGGTGGTAAACGGTGTCGGGCCCATTTGCTGTATAGCTCCACCGGGCGGCGGCGGCAGCACCAAAGGCATTTTCGTGATCCGAAAGGGAATAAACGCCTTCCATTTTTTGCCGGGTGAACGCCTGCAGGGGCACTGCGGACGGCGATTGGAAAAGCGCCCAGGTGGTGTCGGGCACGGGGGCTTCAAAATTCCGTTTGCAGGAGCAAAGCATAAGAAAGAGCATCGTCAGTATTCCAAAATCCGTTTTCATAAAATAAGCCCCACAATTACTTGCGGGAAAAAAAGATTGCGGTCAAAGGGTTCAAACAAGGTCCAGGTTTGCCAGAAAAAATTGCTGTAAATGGCCCGAAAGCCCAGGGTGAGGCTTTTTGTGCCGTAAAAAGGTTGTTCCAGAAAAACGCTGTAGGCCGAGCCACTGAAAAGGCGGTAGTCCGATGCCACTTTGGTATCGCCGGCATAGGTGCTGATTGCGAAATTCATCAGCGCCTCTGCTTTTAAGGTAAGCAGGATGGCCTTGTTAAAGCGATAGCCAATGGAAAGATTGGGGTAGTTCTGCCACCCGCTGCCGGTGGTCTTTAATCCTTCCACGTTGATGAATCCAAACCAATAAGCCAGATCGTTGCCTATGGCCAGGGATGTTCTTTTACTAACGGGCAGGGCCCAACGCGGACCCAGGGAAATGATGTTTTGAAAAATCTGGAAGTTGAGCCTGCCGTCCAGGTAAAGACGGTTGTGTAGTTTGCGAAGCACATGCAGGTCGGCGGCGGGCACCCGAAAGTGCAGTTCTTCCGTGATCTCATAGGGCATGGTGGTGGCGGTAAACCCAAGGGCGGTTTGCCATTTTTGCTGCATGGGATAAGGAAAGAAAATGCGTTTGGCTGCCTGCGCCGCCGTGTCTTGCGCCCCTGCCGGCAGGCAAAAGAAACAGGCTGTCAGAAAAACCACAATCCGGTGTCGGGTTGTTGCATTCATCATAAAGGTTGATTCAATCGGCCTAAAAAATGGGTCTGATATTTTGTGGTTGTTTTCGAATATTGGCCATGGAGAAACCTTCTTATCCCAACAAGCTATACAATAAATGGGCCGCGGTCTGATGGTGGGTTTCGAAAAAAAATAAACCCCTGTAGAAACAGGGGTCGCAACCAAAACTAACTGCTTATGAGAAAAATTTCTGCTTTATGTGAGAACACAAAATTACCCCTCATTTTTATAAGGGATTGTTAGTGGTTTGTTAGTATATAATTAATGTTGATCCTGAACTGATTATAAATGCTAATATGAAGCTTTGGTTTGTTGATGCACATCAATTATGTCATGTCAAATATCTATTTCTTTTGATCATTTACTACTCACCAATAAGTTCTGTACTTTTACCAAAATAAATATCCTGTATGAAACTTTTTGTAGCAGGCCTGCCATACGATTTGTACGATGATGAGTTAGTGGAGATCTTCGAAAAATTTGGCACCATTGCTTCGGCCAAAGTTACCATTGATAAAGAAACGGGAAAAAGCCGCGGGTTTGGCTTTGTAGATATGCCCAATGATGATGAGGCCAGAGATGCCATTGAACACCTCAACGATATTTCTTTGGGCAAAAAACCACTGGTGGTTAAACAGGCCGATGAAAGAGGCCCGGGCGGACAAGGCGGCTATGGCGGCAACCGGGGCGGTTTTCGTGGCGGACACAGTGGGGGCGGCGGCTTTAATAAAAGAGAAAATCCCCGCGACCGGCGTTACTGATTCATCCGGTTGTTTTGTTGCTGCTTATTTCCTGCACTCCGAAATTGCTTTAGCTTATCGTTTAAGTAGTAAATGATGTCGTCGTTTGATGGGTGCTGCCTCAACCATTGATAATCGGGAGTATAGAGGTACATAAATCTGCGCAGTTCTTCTCCTTTCAGTCCTGTGTAGGAGGCCACTAGTTGGGGCGAGAACCGGTAGTTTATATAAGCGATCTGCTCTGTTTTTTCAAAAAACGCTTCTTCTCTTTTTTGATTGCGGTATTTCTTTTTGGTGAACCGGTCCAAATTCAGGGCAATGCCAAAACCCAAAGACCGGTCCGAAGACACCGTACCCAATTTTTGCCCTCTCATTTGGTCAAAGGTTGCCCTTCTTTCCATGCTGTCGATCTGGTACCGGGTATACCTTGCCTGAACGGTAACATTGGCCAGGATATTTCCCGCCGGCTCCAGATAAATCGTCAGCGTGTCGCCAAATAAAATGGTGTAGCGCAAGGTGTCGTACTTGTACGACTGGGCCAGGGCATACAAGACCTCGTTGGGCTGCACCCGGATGCGGAAAAAACCATTTATATCTGTTTGCACTTTATTGCGGGTTGCCGGGTTGGAGATGGTTCCGCCCGAAATAGGAAAATGAGTGATGCTGTCTTTGAGGTATCCGCTGATCCAGCGTTGTTGGCCGTGTGCCCAAGCGCTAAAGAATATCAAGGCAAGAGCGATACAAAGGGGCTTTGTCATGGCTGAAGTTGTGCTGCTGAAATTAAAAAAGAATGGGCCCATAAATGGTTAAGGTCAGGTTAATACACGGTTGTTGGCACCGCGGCTGTCGCTGTCTATTGGTCACCTATTTTGGTCCACAGGTCAAAACAATTTTCTAAAGGGTGTGCGGCACGATAGGTTTGTTTCAAAATCAAGTGTATGCAAACTTCAAACCGTCAATCCTACCTCGACTGGCTGCGCATCATGGCGATTGTAGGTGTTTTGTTTTTTCACAGTGCCATGCCCTTTGCTGCAGAAAGCAACTGGCACATACGCAACCAGGAAACCTCCAGCCTGTTGCTTGAGTTCAATTTTTTCCTGAGCCGTTTTCGCATGCCGCTGCTGTTTTTTATTTCCGGTGCGGTCACCTGTTTTATGCTGCAAAGAAGAACGGCCGGGCAGTTCATTGGCCTGCGTTTTAAAAGACTGTTTGTGCCCCTGGTTTTTGGGATGTTGTTCATTGTGCCTCTGCAGGTGTATATGGAAAGACTGGAGCAGGGTTTTAAAGGAAGCTTTTTTGATTTTTACCCAACCATATTCACAACCGGTGCTTATCCCAAAGGAAACCTGAGCTGGCATCATTTGTGGTTCATTGCTTACCTATTTGTGTACGATGTGGCGCTGGCTCCGCTGTTTAAATGGGGTGTTGTGCACCAATCGAAACTTGGTTTTTTTAAATGGTTTGCCGGGGGCAAAAAAATCTATTTGCTCATGCTGCCCTCAGTAGGAGCATTTTCTGCCATGGTTCTGCATTTTCCCGAAACCCATGACCTGATCAATGATTGGTGTTGGTTTGTTTACTGGCTTTGGTTTTTGGTGGCTGGTTTTGTGTGTATGTGTTTGCCTGCATTAATGGACAGCCTGGAGCGGAACCGCCGCACTTCTTTTACCTGGGCGGTGCTCACCATTTTGATCATCAACTACCTGCGGTGGAACAAACTGGAGCCGGATAATGTGCTGGTGGACTGGCAAAGTGATCCCCGAACCTATCTTTATCTCTGTTTGTATGCCCTTACGGCCTGGTTGTGGGTGTTTACGGCCATTGGCTACGGCAAACGCTATCTCGACAAAAAGCACCCGGCCTTGGCGTACATCAACCGTGCGGTCTATCCCTTCTACATCCTGCATCAAACCGTAATTGTGGTGATTGCGTATTATGTTGTTAAAACAAGCGATACCATTTTTTTGAAATACAGCTTTCTTGTTGTTGTTTCGTTTTTGTTGAGTATGAGCATTTATCATTTGTTTGTCCGGCCGTTTGCCCTAACCCGGTTTTTGTTTGGAGCGAAAGCCCAGGAAGCAAAAGCGCCGCAGAAGAAGAAAAAAGAAATTGGGGCCAGGACTCCACTGCCGGAACTGCAGCAGGCATAGTCATTTTTCAATAACTTATCTTAACAGCAATGAAACCCGTTTGGCGCTCTGTTTTTCCTGCTTTTTTTGGCCTGACGATTTATGCCAGCATCCGGCTGGTCACTGATGTGCCCACCGGCGAGCGGTTTTGGAAGCGACCCCTGGCCCAAAATGCCATTGAAATCATCTCGGTCATTTTGCTGGCCTATTTGTTTGATGCGCTGCTGCGCTTTGCGGTCCGTCAATTCAACAAAGACCAAAAGGGGTTTAGCATCAAAAAAATGACCCGTGAGTTTGGCATTCTGTTGCTGGTGTGCATCCTTTTGATCAACCCGGCTATTTTTTTGATCCACTACCTGGCCCGGGACCCTATTGATTGGGCCGATGTTACCATTGCCAATATTGTGGTGGGGCTGTATGTATTGTTGCATTATGCCATTGCAAGAGGCAATCACTTGATTCATTCGTATGTGGCGCAAAAAACCCAGATCGAACGGCTAAAAAACGACCAGTTGCAAACCGAACTGAAGTTTTTAAAAGCGCAGTACCACCCGCATTTTTTATTCAACGCCCTAAACACGATTTATTTTCAAATGGATGAAAGCATCCCGGCGGCCAAGCGTACGATTGAAAAATTTTCAGAATTGCTGCGCTATCAGTTGTACGACCAACAACAGCTGGTATCCCTGCAGCAGGAACTGGATCATTTGCAAAATTTCATTCATCTGCAAAAACAAAGAACTTCCGGCAAGCTGAAGCTGGAGGTTTTTTTCGATGAACAACTGGCCGCACAAAAAATTTATCCGCTTTTGCTACTGCCCCTGGTTGAAAATGCGTTTAAATACGTGGGCGGTGCCTGGCAGCTAAAAATAGAAGCCAGAAAAGAACCGGACTCGGTTTGTTTTCGGGTGTACAACAGCCTTCCACCCGCAGCCACCCAAAAGCAAGGCGGGATTGGCCTGGAAAACCTGCGGCGCCGCCTGGAGCTGTTGTATCCGCACCAGCACCAATTAACCATCCGCCAAACCCCTGCGGATTTTACCGCCGAACTTAAATTGCAGATCGTATGAGTATTTCCTGCCTCATTACCGATGACGAACCGATGGCTCGCAAAGGCCTTGAAAATTATGTACAGAAGATTCCCTTTTTGCACCTGGCCGGCATGTGCGAAGACGCCATGCAGCTCAACCTGTTTTTGCAAAAGCAAAAAGTTGATTTGCTTTTTTTGGATATTGAAATGCCTTACCTCTCGGGCATCGAACTTTTAAAAACCCTGAAAGACCCGCCCAAAGTCATTCTGACCACGGCTTACGAAAGCTATGCGCTGCAGGGCTTTGAACTTGATGTGCTGGATTATTTGTTAAAGCCCATTTCCTTTGAGCGTTTTTTGAAGGCTGCAAACAAAGCCGCCGACTATTTTACCCTAAGGCAGGGGCAGGCCCCGGATTATTTTTTTATTAAGGCAGAAGGAAGACTGGAAAAAATTTTTTTTGACGAGGTGATTGCGGTGGAGGCCCTGGAAAACTATGTAGCGATCCACACCCCGACAAAAAAATGGATCACGCATGCCACCCTAAAATCAGTGCAGGCGCTGTTGCCGGGGCATTTTGTGCAGCCGCACAAATCCTGGCTGGTGAACATTCAAAAAATTACAGCGGTGGAAGGCAATGTGATTTTTTGCGGCGCCCGGCAGGTGCCGGTTTCCAAGTACCAAAAAGAAGAAGTGCTTCAAAAAATTTTGAACGGCAAACTGCTGAAGAAAGATTGATTTTTAGTGATTGTCATCTCAAAAATAAAAACCCTACTTGTAGTTGAACGTTTATTCAGCAATGGCCTTGTCCCTGCCGTGCTGATTCCCAAAAAACTCCCTTGATGTTTGGGCCAGATGAGCGCCGAAGAAAGGAAGCAGCTCATCAACCCGGCAATTTTAATATATTGCAGGGCAGTCTTCAATCCCTAATCGCATAAACATTTTAGTATGAAACGATGGATCGCTTTTGCATTTCTTTTAACCTGTAAAATATCTTTTTCTCAGTCGGCGGGTAACCCCGTTGCCATAATCCCCGAACCGGTTTCGGTAAAAACCACAAGTGGCCAGTTTTTGCTGCCGCAAAACGTGGTGATCGAAACAGAATCGGCCCTGGAACTCAAGCAACCCATTCAGGTGCTGCAGGAACGCCTGGGGACAGCGGCCGGAAAAAAGGTTTCGGTCAGCAATGCCGCCGCCGGTGCCGCCATCAGGCTGGAGCTGAACAAAGTTGCCGACAACAGCATTGGCAACGAAGGGTACAAACTTTCGGTCACTCCTAAGGGAATCGTTATCCGGGCCAACAAACCGGCCGGTGTTTTCTACGGCGTGCAAACACTGTTGCAGTTGCTGCCCAAAGAAATTGAAAGCGCCAAACCGGTAAACAACATCCAGTGGGCGGTGCCGGCGGTGGAGGTGACCGATTATCCGCGTTTTGGCTGGCGGGGATTGATGTTTGATGTTTCCCGTCATTTCTTTACCAAAAAAGAGGTGATGCAGTTTATTGATGATATGGTGCGCTACAAATTCAACCTGCTGCACCTGGGGCTGACCAATGACGAAGGCTGGCGCATCGAGATCAAAAGCTTGCCCAACCTGACCAAGGTTGGAGCATGGAATGTAAAAAAAGAAGGCTACTTCGGTACCTTTTCACCGCCCACTCCCGATGAACCCCGCGACTACGGTGGTTTTTATACGCAGGATGATATCCGCGAACTGGTGCAATACGCCAAAGACCGGTTTGTGAACATCCTGCCGGAGATCAATGCACCGGGCCACAGCCTGGCCGCCATCGTTTCCTACCCCGAGCTTTCCTGCACGGAAGGTGCCGACAAATACGTGGTGCGTTCCGGTGAGCCCATTATGGACTGGAGTCGCGGTGCCCCCCCGCATGCCCTGGTGGACAATACCCTCTGCCCGGCTAATGAAAAGGTCTATACGTTTATCGACAAGATTGTGACCGAAGTGGCGCAGTTGTTCCCCTTTGAATACATCCACATGGGTGGTGATGAAGCGCCGCATAATTTCTGGGAAAAGAACCCGCAGATCAAAGCGCTGATGGAGCGGGAAGGACTCAAGACCATGCCGCAGGTGCAGGAATATTTTACCCGCCGGGTAGAAAAGATTGTGGCCTCCAAGGGCAAAAAAATGATTGGCTGGGACGAGATCCTGGAAGGGGGCGGGCTGCCCAAATCCACTGCCGTAATGAGCTGGCGGGGCATGAAATGGGGAACGGATGCTGCCAAAAAAGGCCACGAAGTGGTGATGAGCCCCACCACCTATGCCTATTTGGATTACATGCAGGCCGATCCCATTATCGAGCCCCGCGTGTATGCTTCGTTACGGCTCAATAAAACCTACGAGTTTGATCCCTTGCCCGAAGGCGTTGATCCCAAATACATCAAAGGCGGTCAGGCCAATTTGTGGACCGAGCAAATCTATAATTACCGCACGGTTCAATACATGCTGTGGCCCCGGGCTTTTGCTATTGCCGAATCGGTATGGTCGCCAAAAGAAAAGAAGAACTGGAACAATTTCTTCAACAGAACGGAAAAACATTTTGAACGCTTTGACATTGCAGAAAAGAAATATGCCCGCGGCGTGTATGATCCCATTTTCGAGGTAAGCCGCACTGCGGACAAGCAGCTAAAAATTGAATTGAGTACCGAGGTCGAAGGGCTGGATATCCATTACAGCTTTGATAACTCGTTCCCCGACCGGTTTTATCCCAAATACACCAAGGCCTTAACGCCTCCCAAAGATGCCGTAATGCTGAAGGTTATTACCTATAAGGATAAGAAACCCGTAGGGCGAATGATTGCCATGCCCATAGAAGAACTAAACAAAAGGGCGGATAGAAAAAAGTAAGGTGGGAATTTTTAATGCCAAACGGTTATCTGGATGGCAGAGGATAGATGATAGAGGACAAAAGAGAAAGAAGCTGTCTTTGACTCACCTCTCACGTTTCACGTCTCACGATTGCTGCCTTGACAGCGGTTTGGTATAAAAACAAAGGGCTGACCCGCAAGGTCCGCCCTTTGTTTAAACAGTATTTCAAATTAGATTCATCCCAAATCCATCGGGATCGTAACAGGAAAAATTGGCGGCCTCTGTCTCACGTTTCACGTTTCCCGTCTCACCCCTTACGGCTTCGCCCAGAACCGATCGGCCCCTCCTTACACTTTAATGTAAATCCTTTTTTTATCCAGCCAGTAGCAAATGGCCCACATGAACAGAATCACCGTTAGGGCAAAAGCCAGTGAGCCCAGCTCCGGCGCTCCGGGTATGAATTTGTAAACTTTTTCGTAGATCCAGTTCCACGGGCTCACATACACGGGATTGCCTTTGGCGTTTGTGCCGTTGGGAATGCGGATCAGCCGCAGGCCCTTGGGAAGAAAAGCGCTTAGGGCGAAAACAAACAGGGCGTTTTTGCCAAACACGTCAAAAAAGCGGGTCCACCAGCCCCTCACTCCCTTTACCTCAATCGCATAAATCAGCGTGGCCAGAATCGCTATGGCCATGCCCGTGGTCAGAACCACATAAGAGCTGGTCCATATTTTTTTATTGACCGGGAAACTCAAGCCCCAGGCATAGCCGGCAAAAAGCAGGGCCATAGCCGCAATGAACAGGCCGGTCAGTGTTTGGTAAATAGGATTGTAGTTGGCGGCAGGTGTTTCGGCAGGCGCGGCAAGTTTGCCTCTTTTAATGATGTAATCGCCCACAATGTAGCCAAAAATTACCTGCACAATGGCCGGGATCGTACTCATCAGGCCCTCGGGGTCAAAGGCTATTCCCTCGCCACGATACATGTGTTGCTCGTGCAAAACGGCTAAGTCTATGCGGGTACCAAACCACCCCTGCAGGCTATAGGGATCCGAAGGATTGCCCAGCACACACAGCAGCCAGTATAAAAGCAGCAGTACAAGGCCGGCTAAAAAAGCCCCTCTGGCTTTTAAGTAATAAACAATGATGGAAGCAAAAAAATAACAAAGGGCTATTCTTTGCAAAACCCCAAAAATCCGCACCCCTACCAGTTTTCCCTGGGCGGTTGTCCAGGTCCAGCTATTGAAAACCAATTGGCCGTTTTCCCAACGCAAGAAGGGCCACCAGTTTAAAAAAAGTCCAATGGCAAAGATGAGCAGGCTTCTTTTGATCACCTTCTTCCAAAAAACCTTACTGCCTGCGGTTTCCAGCCGGGGCATAACAAAGGCCATGGCATTGCCGACGGCAAACAAAAAGAAAGGGAAAACCAAATCGGTGGGCGTGAGTCCGTGCCAGGGAGCATGTTCCAGCGGCCCGTAGATATGAGACCAGGAGCCGGGATTGTTTACTAAAATCATCAGGGCTACGGTAGCGCCACGAAATACGTCTAAAGAATGATACCGTTGATTCAAGGCTTGTTTTTTGCTAAAAATAGCATTTTGGTTTTTAACGCAAACACATCCACCAATAATTCACCCATAAAACTCATGGGTGGTTTAAAATAATAACTAACTCAAAATCCGTATTTTTCGAACATTTGTCAGTCACAAGTCATAAGCTATATTTGCAAGGCTTACACCCTGCTTGGCCATATACGATCTATGTGACTGAGGTGGCGAAGCTATAATTGATTAGCCGAGGCAGTAGCATTTGAAGCGCTGAGTTTTCAGAGAGAACCGGCCTAAGCATTGAGTACATCTTAACCTGCATTTGCGTGTGAAATGGTATGCTGTATATACACGGCCCCGATGGGAAAAAAAGGTAAATGGCCTTTTGCTGCAAAAAGGAATTGAAACCTACTGCCCGCTGAACAAGGTGCGGCGTCAGTGGAGCGACCGTACCAAAATCGTGGAAGAGCCCTTATTTAAATCCTATGTTTTTGTCAAGATCACAGATGAAGGCCGTACGGCGGTACGCATGACGGAAGGCGTGGTCAACTTTGTTTATTCCGAAGGTAAGCCGGCTCTTATTAAGGAAAAGGAAATCGAAACCATAAAACGGTTTTTGGATGAATACGAAAACGTGGAGGCGGTGAAGATGGATTTTCGCCCCGACGAACGGGTTCGGGTAGTGGCCGGTCCCATGATGGATCAGGAAGGAAAGATTATCGGAGTAAAGAACAAGATGGTGCAGGTGTGCATTGACAGCCTGGGCTATCTGTTAATAGCGTATATTGATAAATCAAAATTGGCCCCGGCACAAAAGAAAAATCACGATTAATGAGAGTGCTCAACTTACTGCTTATTACAGCCATCATTCTTTTTGGTGCCTCCTGCGGTACACAAAATAAAGCGGTTCGAAATTATCTGGAAAACACCAGCGATACCACCCTGGCGATTCTTTTGCCACCCAAAGAGCCCACCATTCAAAAAAACGATCTGCTCTCCATCCGCGTATATAGCATGAGCATTGACCCGGCAACGGATATTCCCTATAACCTGCCGGAGCAAAGCCCGGGCGGCGGCGCTGCTGCGGGCAATATCAACCTGCGCGGGTTTTTGGTGGATGCGGAAGGAAATATAGAATACCCCCGTTTGGGCACCCTGCAGGTGGCCGGTTTAACCAAAGACCAACTGGCCGCCCTGATCAAACAAAAGCTCGAAGGCCAGTTAACCCAACCCTCTGTGATCGTCCGCTTTATCAATTATAAGGTGACTGTTTTGGGAGAAGTGGGGGCGCCGGGCACCTATTCGGCCCCAAACGAAAAGTTAACCATACTGGAGGCCCTGGGGATGGCGGGGGACATCACGGAATTCGGCAAAAAAAACAATATCAAAATATTGCGGGAGAGCAATGGTCAGAGAGAAATAGGCATAATGGATCTGACGTCTAAAAACATGTTCAACTCGCCGTACTACCATTTGCAACAAAACGATGTGGTGATGGTGGAACAAACACAAAGACGGATCCAGCAACAGGAAAGGCAGAACGTAGCCCAGCAAATCGGTTTGGTAACCAGCGTCATTACCGCCGTTGCCCTGATCTTAAACTTTATCAAATAAAACCTATTTTCTTTTTATGACAGTGGAAGAACAGGTGCAGCCGGCAAAAAACGAACTGGCAAGTCTGGGCATCAAGGACTTGTTTTACAAATACGTCCGTTTTCTTCCCTTATTTATTCTTTGCATCGCCCTGTCCTTGCTGGGGGCTTATCTGTATTTGCGCTACGCCACCCTGGTGTACCAGTCTTCGGGAACCCTGGTGGTGAAGGACGATAAAGCAACCACCCGGAGTAATGATAAACTCGAGCAAATCCTGGTTTCCGAAGGAAATGTCAATATCCAAAACGAAATCCAATACCTGCGGTCCCGTCCGTTAATGGAAAGGGTGGTGCGGTCGCTGGATCTGAATTTTACCTATTTGGCCAAAGGGAATATTAAGGAGCTGAACATCTACACATCCTCGCCTTTTAAAATAGAGGCCTTTAAAATTTCCGACTCTTCCCAGTCCTTCTCCCTGGCCGTTCAATTTTTATCAGACAACACCTTTACGATTAACGGTGAAACCACGGAGTTTAGGTTCGGCCAGGTTTTTCAAAACAGAAACGGCGTTTTCCGGATGGTAAAAACCTCCGCCGCCGCTCCGGGAAGGGATTATATTCTTACCTGGCAGCCCACTAGCCTGGTGGCTTCGAATCTTCTAGCTGACCTGGTAATTGCCCCCACGCAGGGAACAGGAATTTTGGCCATCAGCAAAGAAGCCACGAACCCACAGCTCGCGGCCGATGTAGTGAATCAGTTGATGGCCGAGTATCAAAAAGCCATCATTGAAGACAAAAACGAAGCCACTCTGCAAACCCGAAATTTTATTGACGACAGGCTGGCGGTTGTGGAACGGGAGCTGGATAGTATCAACAGCCGCATGCTGCAATTTCAGCAGGCAAACAATATTGTTGATCCACAAGCCCAGTCCACGAGTTATCTTTCCATGATCGATGAGAGCCGAAGGGCTACCAGCGACCAGGTTATCCGGCTCAATAATGCCGAAATGCTCGACCAATACCTGCGTAGCAAACGCAATGACCCCGTGCCCCCTACACTGGGCATTGAGGATCCTACCCTTACAGCCATGGTCGGTGCTTATAATGCGGCACAGGTGGAACGAAAGGCCTTGTTGGAAAACGCTCCTCCGGGTAATGTGGCCGTACAGCAAAAAGACCTGCAGGTAGAACTTCTCCGAAATAAGGTTTTGGAAAACCTGACCACCATTCGGTCCGCTTACCGTTCGGCCATCAGCACCATCCAGGGACAGGGTAGTGCGGCTCAGGCCCAGGTAAAAACCCTGCCGGCAAAAATGCAGGTGCTGGCCGATATGAAAAGGGCCCAGGAAACCAAACTGGTTATTTATAATTCGCTGTTGCAAAAAAGAGAAGAATCGGCCATCGCCCTGGCTTCTTCGATTTCCAATGCCAAAGTATTACAAGGGGCCGTGGTTCAAAAAAATCCGGTAAAGCCCAACCGGAATAATACACGGTTGTTGGCTATTGTGATCGGCATTGTCCTTCCGGCCCTGTTTATTTTTGTGCTGGAACTATTGAATGATAAAGTAACCACTCGTTACGATATCGAACGCATTACCTCGGTGCCTCTCCTGGCTGAAATAGGCCATTCCCGGGACTCTGAAGCACTGGTGGCTACCCAAAACAGCCGGAGTGTAGTGGCAGAACAATTCCGTATCCTTCGCTCCAACCTGCAATATGTTTTAAATCACGCCACCAAACCCGTCATCCTGGTTACCTCCTCCTTCAGCGGGGAAGGAAAATCCTTTGTCAGCACCAATACCGGAGCTGTAATGGCCCTTGCGGGGAAAAAAACGATCATACTGGAGTTTGACATCCGCAAGCCCAAAATATTGTCACACTTAAAAATGGGCAAAAGCCAGGGGCTAACCAATTACCTGTTGGGTAATGTCCGGTTGGAAGATTTGCCCAAGCCGGTGCCGGGCACCGAAAACTTGTTTGTGCTGGCCTGCGGGCCCGTACCGCCCAATCCTTCCGAGTTATTGCTCGATTCCAGAATTGCCGAGCTCTTTGCTTATCTCAAAGAAAACTTTGACGCGGTCATCATGGATACGGCGCCCGTGGGAATGGTCAGTGATGCATTGACGCTGAGCAAATTTGCCGACTGCACCTTATACATCGTTCGCCAGGGGCATACGTTTAAAAAGCAAATAGGACTGATCGATGAATTTTACCAGCAGGGAAAGCTGCCTAAAATGTCCATCGTACTAAACGATATCAAGCTGCGTTCGGGCTATGGTTATTATGGCTACGGACGCTATGGCTATGGAAAAGGTTATACCTCTGGGTATTTTGAAGACGATTCGGCTTCGGATGGTCCCTTGGAAAAGTGGTTTGGCTGGATGGATGTCAAGAAGTGGAAAAAAAAGACCAAAAACAAAAGAACAACAGCGTAATGCGTATCCTGATTACCGGCGGTGCCGGCTTTATTGGCTCTAATTTGGCGGACCACCTGGTGCAGAAGAAAGAAGTAGAATTGGTTCGGGTGTTGGACAACCTGGCCACGGGCAGCCTGAAAAACATAGAGGCGCTCGAAGCAAACCCCAAGTTTGAGTTGATGCAGGGCGATCTCCGTGATTATCAAACCTGTCTGCAGGCCTGTGAAGGAATAAATTTAATTTCCCACCAGGCAGCCTTGGGTTCCGTGCCCCGGTCCATCAACGATCCGCTGACCACCAACGAAGTAAACATAAGCGGTACACTCAACGTGTTTACCGCCGCCAAAGAAAAAGGCATAAAGCGGGTGGTATATGCGGCCAGCTCTTCTACCTATGGCGATCATCCCGGTCTGCCCAAAATGGAAGATAAGATTGGCAACCCCCTTTCGCCCTACGCGGTGACAAAATATGTCAACGAGCTGTACGCCCGGGTGTATGCCAGTGTGTATGGAATGGAGTTGATCGGGCTTCGGTATTTTAATGTGTTTGGCCCCCGGCAGAACCCTGCGGGCCCCTATGCAGCGGTCATCCCCTTATTTATTAACGCTGTGCTGAACAACGAACCACCGGTCATGAACGGAGATGGGGAGCACAGCCGGGATTTTACCTTTGTGGACAACGCCGTGCAGGCCAATGAAAAAGCCTTGTTTACAACAAATCCCGATGCGGTAAACCAGGTGTACAATATTGCCTATGGTCAGCGAACGACGTTGAGCGAAGTGTTTGAAATGATTAAAGAAGTAGCCGGCAGCGACCTGGTTCCTAAATACGGCCCCGAAAGAAAAGGCGATGTAAAACACAGTTTGGCCGACATATCGAAGGCCAAAACCCTGTTAGGCTATGATCCTGTTTTTAGTGTAAGGGAAGGTTTGAAAATTGCTTTTGAATGGTATCGAAAGCAGCATCATTTTGGGTATAGCTAAAGCAAATCGCTGTGGTTGCAGCGGCTCAAATAACCGTTTTGTTTTCCGAACCCCACCTGTCCATGTCTTACTATAGCCATCCTACTGCTGTAATTGATGAAGGAGCCGAGATTGGCGAAGGCGTCAAAATCTGGCACTTCACCCATATCATGCCGGGTTGCAAAATCGGAGATGGCTGCAATATTGGACAGAACGTAGTGATTTCGCCCAGGGTAATACTGGGAAAAAATGTACGGGTGCAAAACAATGTCTCTATTTATGAAGGGGTGGTTTGTGAGGATGATGTGTTTCTGGGTCCCTCCATGGTTTTTACCAATGTCATCAACCCCCGCAGTGCGATAAGCCGCAAGAACGAGTATAAACAAACCTTGGTGCGAAAAGGTGCAAGCATCGGCGCCAATGCCACCATTGTCTGTGGCAACGAAATTGGCGCCTATGCGTTCATTGGCGCCGGTGCCGTGGTAACCAAACCCGTTCCGGCTTATGCTTTGGTGGTGGGCAATCCGGCACGGCAAACCGGTTGGATGAGCGAATACGGATACAAACTGCATTTCGACCCGCAAGGAAAGGCCACCTGCCCCGAAAGCGGGGAATTATACTGGTTGGAAAACAATAGTGTAAGAAAGTGCACAGCTTAACAGGCCGTATCGTAAAAGCAAGTTTTTTTCCTAGCTTGTCGGAAGCTGTTGAAACTCGAGTATGTAAATTTTTACTACATCCGCACAAACACCTAAATTCTAAACAATTAAACTCTAAACTCCTTCTTCTCCATGTCTTTTGCTAAAACCATAATCATCACCGGCGGGGCTGGTTTCATAGGCTCGCATGTAGTACGGTTATTTGTTACAAAATATCCTAACTATAAAATCATTAACCTCGATGCCCTGACCTATGCCGGCAACTTGGAAAATCTAAAAGACATTGAAGGAGCGTCGAACTATATTTTCGAAAAAATAAACATCCTGGATGCGGAGTCTTTAGAGCGGGTGTTTTCTACTTATCATCCCGATGGCGTGATTCACCTGGCAGCCGAATCGCATGTCGATCGCTCCATTCTCTCCCCGCTTGATTTTGTATATACCAACGTCGTGGGCACAGTAAACCTGTTAAACGCCGCCAAAAAGCACTGGCTGGATAGCCCTCAACCCTCAACCCTCAACCCTAAACAACTGGCCGCCTCAACGCCTCAACGCTTCTACCACGTCTCCACCGACGAAGTATATGGCGCCTTGGGGGAAACCGGCTTTTTTACCGAAGAAACGCCTTACGATCCGCATTCACCTTATTCCGCTTCCAAGGCTTCCAGCGATCATTTTGTACAGGCTTACTATGATACCTATGGCTTACCGGTGGTGATCACCAATTGCTCTAACAATTACGGTCCCAATCATTTTCCTGAAAAGCTCATTCCGTTAATGATCCACAACGTCATGCACAATAAACCTTTGCCGGTGTATGGCGACGGGCTCTACACCCGTGACTGGCTTTTTGTAAAAGACCATGCAGCGGCCATAGACCTGGTGTTTCATAAAGGAAAAACCGGCGATACCTACAACATCGGTGGCTTTAACGAATGGAAAAACATTGACCTGGTAAAACTGCTGTGCAAATTAATGGATGAAAAGCTGGGCCGGCCGGCGGGTGAAAGCGAGCAGTTGATTACCTACGTTAAAGATCGTCCCGGCCACGACCGGCGCTATGCCATCGACGCCACCAAGATCAATAAAGAATTGGGCTGGAAACCTTCTGTCACTTTCGAAGAAGGCCTGAGCCAAACCATTGACTGGTATTTGCAGAATACCGAATGGCTGCAGCATGTAACCAGCGGAGACTATCAAAAATATTATGAAGAGCAATACGGGATAAAGAATTGAGTGGTTGAGACGTTTAGTCGTTGAGTTCCGAAACATCTAAACACCAAACGCCTAAACCCTCCACAAACACCTAAACTTTCCAAAATGCACACCTATGCCTTCGAAAAACTACAAGTCTGGCAGGAGGCAAGAAGACTGACCGTTTCTATGTATCATCTGACAACACATTTTCCTTCGGAGGAAAAGTTTGGAATGGTCAGTCAATCGGGCGGGCCAGTCTTTCGATTGCTTCCAATATTGCAGAAGGTTCTGCACGAAAGTCGGCTAAAGATCAGGCGAACTTTTACCAGATGGCCTACAGCAGTGCAATAGAATTGTTGAACCAACTCATTATATCGTTCGATCTTGGTTATCTAACTTCAGAACAACTAAATGAAAGCAGGCAGAAAATAGAAGTTATCTCAAACAAAATAAATTCTTTACGTAACTCAGTTTTATATCAGCAACCTAACTCTTAATTTACTGTCGCTCTAAACAACTAAACAACTCAACGACTCAACCCTCATGAAAGGCATTATTCTCGCCGGCGGCTCCGGTACCCGCTTGTATCCCATTACCAGGGCCATATCCAAGCAACTCATGCCCATTTACGACAAACCCATGATCTATTATCCGCTGTCAACGCTGATGATGGCCGGCATCCGGGAAATATTGATCATCACTACACCCGAGGACAATGCCTCCTTTAAGCGTTTGTTGGGCGATGGCAGCCAGGTGGGTTGCCGCTTTGAATATGCCATACAGGAAGTGCCCAATGGCCTGGCACAGGCCTTTGTCATCGGTGAAGAATTTATAGGTGATGATAAAGTGGCATTGGTGTTAGGAGATAATATTTTTTACGGCGTCGGCCTGGGCCGGCAACTAAAAACATTGAATGATATAGACGGGGGTTATGTATTTGCTTACCAGGTCAGCGATCCGGAGCGCTACGGCGTGGTGGAGTTTGATGCCCAAATGAAAGCCATCAGCATAGAAGAAAAGCCGGCGCAGCCCAAATCGAATTATGCGGTTCCGGGCTTGTATTTTTATGATAACGAGGTTATTGGGATTGCAAAAGGCCTGAAGCCTTCGGTCCGCGGGGAGTATGAAATAACAGATGTAAACAAAGAATACCTGCGGCAGGGAAAACTGCACGTTGCCGTGCTGGATCGGGGTACCGCCTGGCTGGACACCGGCACTTTTGATTCATTAAGTGATGCCAGCGAGTTTGTACGGGTAATTGAAAAAAGACAGGGGACGAAGATTGGGTGTATAGAGGAGGTTGCCTATCGGAATGGCTTCATCAGTAAGGACCAGTTGGTGATCATTGCAGAAGCATTAAATAAGAGCGGTTATGGATCGTACCTAAAGAAGATAGTAGAATAAAAACTGAAAACATTTTAATCCTAGAGTGATTTTGCAGCTGATGTTTTGAGGCTTTGCATTTCTTTCCATGAAAAACGTTTTAATACAATGCCTGCACCGTCCTGATCGGTCGCCTTCACAGCGCTTTCGGTTTGAACGATACCTCCCCTATTTAGAGCAAAATGGCTATCGCTTCACATTCTCTAATTTGCTCGATGAAAAGGACGACCTTATCTTTTACAAACCCGGTCATTATTTTGCCAAACTTCGTATCGTATTGCAAAGCACTTGGAAGCGGATGAGGGAATTATGTAAAGCAAAAAAATATGATCTGCTTTTTGTGCAACGGGAAGGCTATATGCTGGGAACCGCTTTTTTTGAAAAACGCATGGCGAGAAAGATTCCTATGATCTTTGACTTTGACGATGCCATTTGGATGCATAATGTGTCGGAGGGGAATAAAAAGCTGGCTTTTCTGAAAAATGCGGGCAAAACCCGGGAATTAATACAGGCGGCGTCTCTTATATTCGCAGGTAACACATATTTGGCAGATTATGCCCGTCAATTTAATAGTAACACGGTAATAGTGCCTACTACCCTGGACACAGATAAATACCGGCCAGTTGAGGTAAAAGAAAAGACAAAGATTTGTATTGGCTGGAGCGGCAGTTTTAGTACCATTCCTCATTTTGAGCTAGCCATACCCGTCTTGAAAAGCATAAAGCAACAATTTGGCGACCGCGTGTATTTTAAGGTTTATGGGGACGACCGTTATGAAAATAAAGAACTTGGCATCAAGGGCGTGGCTTGGTCGGCAACCAAAGAGCTGGAGGAATTATCAGAAATAGATATTGGCATCATGCCTCTTCCTGACGATGAGTGGAGCAAAGGCAAGTGTGGTTTTAAAGGCTTGCTCTATATGAGCCTTGGCATACCGGCCGTGATGGCGCCGGTAGGGGTGAATAGTGAGATCATTGAACATGGAGTGAATGGATATTTACCTTCTAACCAGAATGAATGGGTGGAGTGTTTATCCAGGTTGGTGGGAGATACCAATTTGCGCAGGCAAATTGGTAACAGAGGAAAGGAAACTGTAGAACAACATTACTCCATAAAGGCTTGGGAAAGAATTTATTTGCAATCATTTAATTCTGTTATATGATAACTGTATGAGTACTAAGAAATACATATTTGAAGAGGTTTCACATTGTGAAATGTGCGGGTCTCGAGCATCCGGACATAAAGTATTAGGTATGCGGCTTAATGTATCTCAAGGACTGCGTCCTAAAAAAAAGGAGGGCATAGCTGTTACGATAAAAAAATGCTCATCGTGTGACCTGATCTATGCTTCACCAATGCCTGTGCCTAATAATATCCAAGATCATTACGGCATTCCACCAGAAAGCTACTGGAAACCATCTTATTTCAATTGGGATCCTAAATATTTTTCGAACGAGTTGGGTCGATTGAAACAATTTATGGAAATCAAGCCGGGCATGAAAGCCTTGGACATTGGTGCCGGTCTTGGCAAATGCATGATCTCAATGGAAAAAGCAGGATTTGATGTGTACGGCATCGAGCCCTCAGTACCTTTTCATGAAAAAGCTATTTCAAAAATGGGAGTTAGCCCGGAAAAGCTGAAGTTGGGAATGTTAGAAGAAGTTAATTTTGAATAAGATTTATTTGACTTTATCACATTCGGAGCTGTTTTTGAGCATGTGTATCATCCGGCTCAATGCCTTGAAAAAGCCATCACTTGGTTAAAGCCTAACGGTGTTATCCATATGGAAGTACCTTCATCTAAATACTTGATGTCAAAAATGATGAATGTTTATTACAGGTTGATTGGCAGCAATTACGTCACCAATCTCAGCCCAATGCATGAACCATACCATCTTTACGAATTTGGATTAAAATCATTTGAACAACTTGGGAAAAGACTTAATTTTAAAATTGATTTCCATGAGTATTTTGTTTGTGATATTTTTTTCATTCCTAGGTTTTTTCATCCTCTGTTAAGGAATATTATGAAAATGTCCAATTCAGGTATGCAATTGTCGGTGTACTTACGAAAAACTAATATCCTATAATCATTCTTTGCAATTTACTCTACTCCAGCACAGTAATTTTTTGTTGGCATTTAAAAAGAAATTGTTAGAACATATACTAATTAAGGGTTACTAAATAATGAGGCCAAAAACCGCTGTGAAATGGAGTTTCCTTACTCAAATAACCCAGTTCACTCTATATTTCATCGTCAACATCACTCTTTCCCGAATTCTTACACCTTCTGATTTCGGAACTTTTGCCATTGTAAGCATATTTATTGGTTTTATCAGCACTATTAAGGATTTCGGGATCGGTAGTTTTTTAATCAACAAACAGGAACTAACGAACGAAATTAAAAATACTGTATTCTTAATTAATTTGATTGTTATTGTAATTCTCTGTGGGTCGCTTCTTATCAGCTCTTCATTTATAGCAGATTTTTATCACGACGAAAGACTAAAGATTCTTGTATTACTGTGTTCTATCAGCCTGTTTATTGATGGGATGGCGATCATTCCTAGTTCGATGCTGCAGAAAAATATGAGCTTCCATCACCTGTTCATTGTTCGTGCAGCTTCACAAATTGTGGGTGGAATTGTTGCTATCAGTTCTGCCCTAAATCATTGGGGTGTTTACAGCTTGATATTTCAATCGATATTCATTTCCCTGGTATCGTTCCTTTTGTTATTTTATTATTATCCCTTTCTTCCCAGCATGAGAATGAACAAAACACTATTAAGAAGTATTTTTTCATTCAGCGGTCCCGTTTTTTTTGATAACGTGGTACAGTTCTGGACAAGAAATATTGACAACCTCCTGATAGGAAAAATATTTGGAGCAGGCCCTTTGGGAATTTATAACAGGGCATACACACTTATGCAACTGCCTACTTCAAATTTGTCTTCAGTTGTTTCAAGAGTATTATTCCCCTATCTTTCGAAAAATCAAAATGATATTGCCGCTGCATCTTTGTTTTATATAAAAGCTCTAAAGAGTATTGCGCATATTTCATTCCCTCTAATGGCAATGATACTAATTTGTTCAGGTGACATCATATTCTTTTTATATGGTGAGAAATGGATGGGAGTCGTTCCTATTCTCAGAGTTTTTTCAATTGCCGGTGCCGTCGAATCTGTTCTTTCACCAATGGGCTCGCTCTTTATGGCATTGGGCAAGACCAGTAAAATGTTCAGAATTAGTACAGTTATCAGGTTAATCACCATTTCCTTTATCGTTTTAGGCTCTTTCTATTCCATAAAAATTATCGCAGTTTTTTACGTGATTGCTACACTTGTTACGGCACCTATTATTATAAAAGAATGTTGCAGCCTTTTAGAACTTAAAATGAGCGATGTTGTAATGACACTACTTCCAGTACTGATCATAACAATTGTTTCAGGTATAAGTGCATTTGTTTTTGTAAAATTTATTTTGCCCGCCGAAATGTCAAGTTTTCTGAAACTAGCATTTACTTCTTTGTTTTTTTCTTTAATCTATGTTTTGTTAAGTTTTAAATACTCAAAAAATTCATTTATTGCATTGTTTAAATCATAACGGTTTAAATTAAACCCGACACAATATGAAGGTTGTCATTTTTGCCGGAGGATTGGGTTCCCGTATTTCTGAGGAATCTCATCTGAAGCCGAAGCCAATGATAGAAATTGGAGGTAAGCCAATCCTTTGGCATATCATGAAGCTTTACCAAGCCCAAGGTTTTCACGAGTTTATTATTTGCCTTGGGTACAAGGGATATATCATAAAAGAATACTTTGCCAACTACTTCCTGCACAATGCCGATGTTACTATTGATCTTTCCACCAATCAAATTGAGGTGCACAAATCAAAAGCAGAAAACCTGAAGGTAACCATGGTAGAGACGGGTACAGAAACAATGACTGCAGGCAGGTTAAAACGGGTTCAGCCTTATATCGGAAATGAACCTTTTATGCTTACCTACGGAGACGGGCTGAGTGATGTGGACCTCGGGGCCTTGTTGCAGTTTCACCAGTCACATGGTAAAATTGCCACGGTGACAGCTATTCAGCCGGCAGGAAAGTTTGGGGTGCTACAATCTGCCAACAATGGATTGGTTGCGGCTTTTGCAGAAAAACCAAAGGGGGACGGCAACTGGATTAACGGTGGTTTTTTTGTGTTAGAGCCAGAAGTTTTTGAATACCTGGATGACGATATGGACCATGTTATGTGGGAACAATCACCCATGGAAGAACTTGTATCAGATAACCAGCTTGTAGCTTTTAAGCATATAGGTTTTTGGAAGGCTATGGACATATTAAGAGATAAAGTGGAATTGGAAAAAATGTGGCTGGAGAATCCCCCATGGAAAAAATGGTAAATATGGAAACAGTTGTACAACAATATAATACCGTTGGGCACTCAAGAGACAGGCGCCTTAACCCTCCTTTGTGGCATAGCCGCTATCGTCACTTAATAGAACTGAGGGAAAATATTAAGAAAATCATTGCAGAGGATGTTAAGGGGGAAGAGAAAAAGGTATTAGCCGACATGGGATGTGGTGAAATGCCATATGCTTCACTGCTCACTCCGCATGTGAAAGAATTATATGCAGTGGATCTTCCTGGTAATCCGAAGGCAACCCATTTCGTTGACCTTGAAACAAATCGCACAAATATCGACGAGGCATCTGTTGATATTGTATGGTCTGTAATGGTGCTGGAACATGTGGCAGAACCTGAAAAATATCTGACCGAGTGTCAGCGGATTTTAAAGCCGGGGGGCAAGCTCATATTATGTACCCATGGACATTGGATGTTTCACCCCGACCCAATTGATTACTGGCGTTGGACCAGTCAGGGTTTGAAGGTGGAAATAGAAAGAAGCGGTTTTAGAGTTAGTAAATTCTGGGGCATGATGGGCTTACTTTCCATGTCGGTTCAGTTAATGCAGGATGCGGTATTACTTCACCTGCCACTGACTAAATTCTGGGGCAAGCCTTATACATTTGTCATGCAGCGTTTTGTCTCATTCGCTACCTGGTTTGAGAATAAATCAAAAACTACAAAAGCATACAAAAACAAAGATGCTTGCGTGTTTTTTGTGATTGCAGAAAAGAATAATTAGATGCTGAAAAAAAGTTTGCGTAATAAAAGGATATTCATTACCGGACATACCGGCTTTAAAGGCATATGGTTGTCCATGCTGCTGAGAGAATTGGGTGCAAATATTTATGGTTATTCATTGGCACCTGTGAATAATCCAATTTATGATGATGTTCAAAGCTCACTGTTTGAACAAAGCTGGTACGAGGATATACGCAATGTATCAAAGCTAAAAGAAGCTATAACCGAAGTTCAGCCGGATGTTATTTTTCATTTAGCGGCACAGCCATTGGTTATCGACAGCTATCAAAACCCTGTTTATACTTTTGATGTGAACGTAATGGGTACGGCATGTTTACTGGATGCTTTGAAAAATTATAATAAGCCATGCGCTGTAATTGCTATTACAACTGATAAGGTGTACGAAAATCTTGAATGGATTTATCCTTACCGTGAAAACGACCGGTTAGGTGGGCATGATCCATACAGTATCAGTAAGGCTTGTGCTGAGTTAGTAATTCAATCTTATCGAAAATCCTTTTTCTCACCTGCAAAAATACGAGAGCACGGAATTGCTGTTGCCTCTGCACGTGCAGGTAATGTAATTGGTGGAGGTGATTGGTCTGCACACAGGATCATTCCTGATATTGTTCGTGCTTTTCATTCTAATTCGGTACTGGAAGTGCGCAATCCAACGGCAGTCCGTCCATGGCAGCATGTGCTGGATGCTTTATATGGTTATCTAGTTTTAGCAGCAAAACTGATTTCTGATGCAGAGAATCCTTTGTGGCATAGTGCATGGAATTTCGGTCCTGTTGCAACAGATAATCTAAGAGTAAATGAAATTGTGGAAATGGCTGCGCAGCAATGGGGAGGAGGTCAATATCAATTTAAAGAACCCGAAGCTGGTACTTTACACGAAGCAGGTTTATTAAGGCTGGATTGTTCAAAAGCACAACAGCAACTAAACTGGATGCCGGTATGGAATGCACAGAAAGCCATTACTAAAACGTTGAATTGGTATAAAACTGTCTTAGACGATAGGGAAGGACCGGCCGCTACTGCCCTGGAACAAATCCGGACATATTTATCTGAAGCAGGATCATGAAAATTGTATTAATTGGTGCAAGAGGGTTTTTAGGAAGTGCATTGTTAAAAGGTTTGTATAAAGATGAGGACAGCATTGAATGGCATTTATTTTTTTCTTCAACAGGATCTTTGCAAACTCCTTTCAATAATTGCTATTATCATGTTTATAAGTGGCCCTGGCATTCTTTGTCTGATGGAGCTTACGAAAAGATTTTTGCTGATGCTGATGTTATCATTTACGCAGCGGGAGCAGGCATCCAATCCGGAGAGGATGCCAATGAAGAGATCATCTTTAACCTGAATCTTTTTGAGCCTGTCAAACTCGTACAAAAACTGACCAGATTAAACTTTAAAGGGCAATTGATCAGTTTTGGGTCTTATTTTGAAATTGGGAAAGATCAACCACGCGGACTTTTAAGCGAGCAGGCTTTTTTGGAACAATGCAATCCATTGCCGAATGCATATTGCCGTTCCAAAAAAGAGCTGAGTCATTTCCACTTCATACAAGATCAAACAGGAATCGAATTTAAATGGTTGCATCTTGTGCTTACTAATATTTATGGGCCGGGAGAAAATGAAAATAGGCTCATTCCTTATATCATTCATCAATCAAAACAAAAAAAACCGTTGCATTTTACAGCAGGCTCGCAAATTCGTCAATATACCTATGTTGGCGATATTGTCAATGTTGTTGGTGGCTTATTAGGCAATGCTTCTGGGTTGTACCATGTTACCAACGAAGAAACTGTAACTGTTAAAACAATTATTGAGGAGGCCATACTGCAGGTTAAAAACAAATTATCTCTCAACCCGGAAATCCATTATGATCTTTTTGAGCGCAGGGATACAGCGATGGAATATCTCGCCATAAGTGCACAAAAATTGTTAAGAGACCGGGATCTTTCCTGTTCCACCAATTTCAAAGAAGGCATTTCTCTTTATTTTAATTCATGAAACTGATCGAGGATATAGGTGGCGGCGTCCTGTTGTTGCAAATGCCCATCTTTAAGGATGAGCGTGGCAGCTTTATTAAACTTGCTGATAAACGTTTGCAGGAGATCAGAGATTATGAACAACGACAACTGAATTATGTGGTGAATAAAAAAAAATTTACCTGCAGAGGATTGCATTATCAAAAAGGAAATTTTGCAGAATCGAAAATTTTCAGGGCTATAACAGGTTCTGTGCAAGTTGTTGCATTTAATGTGCAGGCAGGCAGCCCATTTTATAAAAAGACATTCACGAAAAAATTAGACAGTGCCGATATTGCCCTTTGGGTACCTCGTGGCTTTGCAACAGGTTATTGTACACTGGAAGATGATACGGCGGTGTTGTATAGTTCGGATAATGATTACCATCCGGAAGTAGAAGCTGGCCTGCGATGGAGTGATCCTGCAATTACAGTAATGGACTTGCCTTATGATCAACTGATCATTTCGGAAAAAGACGGACAATGGCAGAATTTTAAATAGCGACATGAAGTTTCA
The DNA here is from genome assembly GCA_023392575.1 of Bacteroidota bacterium. Taxonomy (GTDB): domain Bacteria; phylum Bacteroidota; class Bacteroidia; order Chitinophagales; family Chitinophagaceae; genus Flavisolibacter. Next base: position 28,480 of record JAEVYV010000162.1, read on the forward strand.
AATACTCATACCAACCTATAACCGTTGCAACGATCTGAAAAAGAATTTAGAATATCTCAAAAGCGAGATGTTGAAAGATCAACTAATGCCGGAGTTTGGAATTATTGTTTCTGATAATGCTTCAACCGATGGTACTTGGCCGATGTTACAAGGGATAAAAGTGAAATGGAAGGACGAGGTTAAACTGGATATTGTGAGGAATGAAACCAATGTGGGCTTGGAGCAGAATACTGTAAACTTGTTGTCGTTTGCTACCTCTGAGTACATAATATGGCTCGGTGATGATGATTTGCTTGCAGAAGGATATCTAAAGTTTATTAATGAAAAATTTAAGGATAATCAATTAGGATGGATGATCCCGGGGGTTCTTAGCATTGATGGTAAAGGTAATATAGTTGATGTGCGGCCAGCAAATTTTCAATACCAGGAATATAGTGCGGGCTTTGAAGCTCTTTATCAGGTATCACATTTTGGTCATCAATTAAGCGGTCTTGTGTTAAAAAGATGCGGTTTGTTAGAAGCATATCTTAGCAAACAACAGTGGAGGAATCTTTACCTGTTTATCACATTTCTAGTACTCAATCAAGTAAAACACTCGGGGATCTATGCCCCACATTATAAAACTTTGGTGAATAATTTCAATTCAAAAGATTGGGGTTATAATGAGGTGGGTTTATTAGATGAAGTGTTCCGAGCATATTATTATTTGAAGGACTCCATTGGGCAACAGCGGGTAAATAAACTCTTGCTTAGGTTTGTATTAATGCATTCTTATAGGATAAATTTTAGTGAAGGATTTAGGGCGGTTGTCAGACAATGGAAAGATATCACTATTAAAGCCAATGAGGCTAAGGGGATCAAAGCCAAATTGCTGGTATTGATGACAAAAGAATTTGTTGCTCAAAAGATAAAAAGGCCAATGGCCAACTCATCTGTCTCCTGATCATCCAAGTTTGAATATGAACGATGTGATTCTCTTTATTGCGTTTGAGTTCCCACCGGTAAACTCAGGTGGTTCGCATAGACCTTATAAACTAGTCAATGCTCTGAAAAGAAAAGGCCTCCAGCCGGTTGTTTTAACAGTGGATGTCAATACTTTACGGGACGGGACTAAATTAGATAATAACTTATTGGAGAAAGTAGATACTTCAGTTCCAGTGCACCGCGTCAAATTAAGGTCAATAAATGCTTTGGATCGGCTATTAGGAAAAGGTTATGGGTTTATTCCTGATATCAGTTGGCGTAGGTGGAGAAATTCTGTTATCTCTGAGTTGCCAAACATCATAGGACAATATAAGCCTACGGCGGTTTACCTTACTTGCCCTCCCTTTAGCTTGAGTGAGTTAGCCATATGGCTAAAAAAAAATTATCCTCAACTGCCTTTAATAACAGATATGAGGGATGCTTGGAGTTATTGGGTAATAAGTCCATATGCCAGCGTTTTACATTTTAAGAGTATACGTAAACAAGAACGGAGGGTGCTCGAACTATCAGAATGTATTATAGCTACTTCGAAGCAAACTTTGAGAGATTTCCAGGATCTGAACCCCCATATTTCCAGTAATAAATTTGAATACATTCCAAATGGTTTTGATGAGTTTGTAACTGTTGAAAAAAACCGCTTCGAAAAGTATGCCGATAAATTGAAAATTGGTTACGTTGGGAGTTTTTATTACAATCCTAGGACTCAACTGCTCTTAGAACGACCATGGTATAAAAAGAAGCCTTATCAATGGTTTCAATACATTCCAAGGTTTGAAGACTGGAGATATAGAAGTCCTCTTTTTCTTTTTCAGTTACTAAATCAATTTAAAAAGAAATGCCCGAATCTATATTCTAAAATTCAATTAGAGTTTGCTGGACAAAAGCCGGATTGGTTCGATCAAATGGCAGAAGAAAATGGTGTAGCCGATATTGTAAGACACATTGGGCCTCTTAGCCAAGAGCAATCTATTGAGTTCCAAGCTTCTTGTGATTGGCTACTTCTTACATCAGCTAAGGTTCCAAGTGGAAAGGACTACAGTATCGCAGGTAAAACATTTGAATACCTGAGCCTGCGAAAGCCCATAATAGCTCTATTGTGTGAGGGTGCTCAAAAAGAATTATTGCAAGAAAGTGGAATGGCTGCAATAATAGATCCTGATAAACTTGATTGCGGCATTGAAGTACTAAAACATATCGTGGGGGGACAATATTCTTTACAACCGAATGCGGAGTTTATTGGTGGGTTCAGAATGGAGTACTTAAGCGAAAAGTTTGTGGAGATTATAAAACGGATAGTTAATAATTATGAAAAATAGCACACACATTACATTGATTGCTGGGGCACGTCCAAACTTTATGAAAATTGGGTCAATTATTCATGCTATCAGGAAAAAACAAAGCGATGGAGCAAAAGTTATTTATCGCCTAGTTCATACCGGGCAACATTACGACAGTAAACTGAGTGACGTTTTTTTTGAGGATCTTGAAATACCACAACCAGATGTTAATCTGGAAGTTGGGTCAGGAAGTCATGCTGAACAAACGGCCGAAATTATGGTTCGGTTTGAAAAATATTTACAAAATAATCCAACCGACTGGGTTGTTGTCGTAGGCGACGTAAATTCAACACTGGCCTGTTCTCTTGTTGCCAAAAAGCTTGGGACTAAAGTAGCTCATGTGGAGGGTGGAATTCGTTCGAACGATTGGAGTATGCCAGAAGAAATAAATAGGTTAGCAACAGACGCTATCACGGACATTTTTTTTACAACCAGTGAATTCGCAAATGAAAATTTGAAAAAAGAAGGAAAGAGCAATCAACAGATTCATTTCGTTGGCAATACGATGATTGATTCTTTAATAAGAAACTTATCCCGAATTAATAAACCAGATTTTTTATCAACACATTGCATTGATGAAAAAGAATACTACCTATTAACATTGCACCGGCCTTCCAATGTTGATGATTCACAAATGTTACAAAATACGTTGCAGAATATTTTGAATTCAACAGAAGGTGCAAAATTGGTATTCCCAGTTCACCCTCGAACTCAAAAGCGTTTGAGTGAGATTGATTTTAGATGGCCAGACAGAGTCATAACTACTGGTCCTTTGAGATATCTTGAATTTTTATTTCTCATCAAGAATTCTAAAGCAGTCATAACCGATTCTGGCGGTATTCAGGAAGAAACAACCTATTTAAACATTCCATGTTTAACACTGCGGCCCAATACGGAAAGGCCAGAAACTGTGTCAGTTGGGACGAATGTTTTGATCGGTGATAATATGGAATTGCTGGAAAGCTCAATAAAAAAAATACAGAATGGGGGATGGAAAGAAGGGAGAATACCAAGTTATTGGGATGGCAAAGCTGGAGAACGGATCATTAATATCTTAATAGAGTCATTGATTAAATCAAGGTGAAAGCTATAAGTGAAAGTAATGAAACAAAAGAAAATTATTGTTTTCTTATACAACCGTATTTTTGATCCTGTAGTTCAATCCAATTTCTGGCTGTTTATTACGCATGCACTTAAGGAAAAAGAGACAAACTATAAATTTCACGTCATCAGTTTTGAAAATGAAAGAATCCCTTTAACTGAGAAACAGAAATTAAAAGTCCAGGAGTGGAAAGATCAGGGTTTAGAGTGGACTCAGCTAAAGTGGCACGCGGGGACAGGCGCCAAAAACAAGCTTTTTGATATTATACAAGGTTTCAGAACTGTAATGAAATTGAGGCTGATGGGTTATAAATTCATCATGGGGTTTGCCTCCGTTTCAGGAGCTATGGCTTATCTCTACTCAAAAGTGCTTGGCTTGAGATTATATATTCATTCCTATGAACCACATAGCGAATATGCCATTGATAATAGAATGTGGCAGAAAGATAGTATCCAGTTTAAAGTGCTTAACCGTTTAGAAAAAAAAGCTGCTCATCATGCCACAGTATTGGTTTCTGCAACAAGGTTCATGGAGGCTAGGTTAAAAGAGGAGTGGAAGGTGAATGCAGCTTTTGTGAAAATCCCAAGCGTAGTTGATGACAAAAAATTTGTTTTTAATGAAAGAGACAGGATAGTAACACGGAAACGCTTGGGCATACCGGAATCATCATGGGTGCTTTATTACCCCGGCAAATTCGGTGATCTTTACTACAAACAGGAAACGGCGCATATGTACAAGTGGCTCAAAGAAAAGGACAGCCGTTTTCATTTGCTGATCGTCACGCCTCATACAAAAGAGGAGACGTTCCAATTGTTTGATGGAGCCGGTGTTAATCGAAAAGATTATACAGTTACACATTCTAGCTATGACGGGATTCATGTTTATGCATCGGCTTCGGACATGGGTATCATTGCTGTTCCACCGGGGCCATCAAAAAAATTTATTTCCAATATAAAAGTGGGTGAATACCTCTGTGCTGGATTACCTTATCTCATTACAAAAGGTATTTCAGAAGATTATTTATACGCCATTGAAAAAAAGGTTGGCGTGGTGGTAGATGATTTTGATGAACGATCTATAAAAACTGCATACCCCGAAATTAAAGTATATATGAAAATGGATCCTACTGAAAGGAGAAAGCATTGCCGTGAGGTTGGTGTTGATTATCGGGGGTTTGATAAGTTAAATGATCAATTTAAAAGGGCTATAAGTATTTTAACTTCATAGATTTCTTTTTCGTAGGAGAAGACTGATGAATAGTTAGATTCCCGATGCAATACCATGAAAAAAAAGATCTTGTTTATATCCATTGCTTTCCCTCCGAAATCAGATCCGGAATGTTTACAAACTGCGAAGTATTTTTATCATTTGCAGCAATATAAGGACCTGCAAATTGATGTTGTCACTTCGGCCGTACCCACTTTGTATATGTCGTATGATCAACGCTTAGAACCGTACGCAGAAGGCGTTCATCAGTTAATTAATGTAAAGATAAAAGAAAACAGGTGGGTGAATATCTTTAGAAGTAGGCTTGGGTTGCAGGAAACTGTGTTCCCCGATAGCAAAGCTTCCTTTCACAAACAATCAAAAAGAGTCATAAAACAACTGAAGAATACACCGTCGATTATTTACAGCCGTTCCTTTCCCTTGAGCTCAGCAATGATGGCGCTAAAGCTAAAAAGATATTACAATATCCCATGGATTATGCATCTTAGTGATCCATGGGTAGGCTCTCCGCTGCATCACTGGTCCGAAAGTTATACTAGGCGCCATGCCGACCTCGAGAAGGAGTGCATTAGTGAGGCCTCTGCCATTTGTTTTACTTCAATGGCAACAATTCGCTTTTATGAGACCAGATACCCGGCAAACAACGAGAAATTCCATTTTTTCCCGAATGTAAATGAACGACCGGAGGTTGTGCATGCTGCTGAGTTGCTACAACCGCCCCCGCATCCTTTTACCATCGTTTACACCGGGGGGCTGGCTGGTGACCGGAGCCCAGCCTTTTTACTGGAGCCGCTCAGGCAGATATTTGAAGAAGACAGTTTAATTGCCAATAAAATAAAGGTGGTTTTTGCTGGTGAAGCGGATCACCGCAACCGTTCGGTATTTGCACAGTATTCGCTGCCCTTTGTATCCTACCGGGGAAAGCTTTCCTACCAGGAAGCCCTGGCGCTGCAGCGGCAGGCGGATTACCTCGTTGTTATTGACAGCCCGATTCCGGATCCAGCCATGTCCATGTTTTTCCCTTCCAAATTGCTTGATTACATGGTGGCAAGGAAGCGTATTTTGGCTGTTACTACGAGGGGTAGTGCAACAGATGAAGTGATGAAGGACTTGAAAGGAGATGTATGTACGCATGAAGACGTCACTGATATTAAGCAAAAAATACTGGTTGCCTTAAGGGCCTTTGAATGTAATAACACAGACTATCTTACCAACACCTGCATGCCTCATAGGTATGAAGCAAGGCATAATGCGGAGCGATTGTTTCATTTAATCCAACAACTCTCTAATGTTTAAGAAAATAGCAATTGTATTGGGTACCCGGCCGGAAGCCATTAAATTACTTCCTGTTTACCAAGCCTTGCGGCATTGTTTTGAAAGGGTTGACTTGATTTCTACGGGACAACACCAAATGATGCTTCAGCAAATCTTTGATTTTTTCGAAACCCAACCTGCAGTTTCATTAGATGTCATGCAGCCAGATCAAACGCTTGGAGGGCTTACGTCCCGCTTGTCGGATAAGCTGTCAGTTCTTTTTCATGAGCGACGGTACGACCTGGTAATCGTACAGGGTGATACCACCACCGCAATGGTGGCAGCGCTGATGGCTTTTTACCAGCGAATAAAAGTAGTGCATGTGGAAGCGGGTCTTCGTACACACAATAAATTTTCTCCTTTCCCCGAAGAGGTCAACCGGCAGATTATTAGTCGGGTCGCAGACTATCATTTTGCACCCACTTGGAAGGCTAAAGAAGTGCTGCTGGAGGAAGGCTTGACCAATGTTCATTGTGTAGGGAACACTGTTATTGACAGCTTAATGCTGTGTTTGGAAAAAATCAAAACAGAAGATGCGGCATACCGGCAACGGTTTGAAATGATCGGTCGCTTTGAAAAACTTGTTTTAATTACCGGACACCGGCGGGAAAACTTTGGCGATGGCTTTGATCAGATTTGTGCAGCCATAAAAGAGTTGGCTGCCTTGTATCCAAGCTTTTTATTTTACTATCCGGTGCACTTGAATCCGAATGTAAAGCATAAAGTGCACAGCATCCTGAGCGGCTTGTCCAATGTGTTTCTTGGCCAGCCTCTCCCTTATGATGAATTGGTCTACCTCATGTCTCGATCTTTCATGATTCTGACTGATTCGGGAGGGATACAGGAAGAGGCGCCGTCGCTGAATGTCCCCCTGCTGGTGATGCGGGATACAACGGAGCGGCCCGAGGGCATTGATGCCGGTTGCGCCAGGCTGGTGGGAACAGACAAGTTCACTATTGTCAATACATTTAAGAAGTTAGCTGAAGATGAAGCTGTTTACCAAAGCATGGCCAGAGCCGGTAATCCTTATGGCGAAGGAAAATCTTCAAGTTTAATTGCCTCAATCTTAAAGAAAGGATCACCTCCGGCTAAAACTGACGACAGATAACTAAAAGCACCTGCACAGTCTGTTGAAGAATTATTCAGACCGAAATCGAAGTTCAGCCTTAGATTCATAGCGCATTTTTTCTCATCAACTCCCCCAATTAACGTTCCTAATACAGCTTTTTTACCCCGACTTCCGAACTTCACAAAAAAATGCTGGTGCCATGAAACAACTAGCTACCCTTGTTTTTTTCCTTATCTTTTTTTCTGGCTATGCCCAGTCTTTCGTGGTGAAAAATATCGGCGATTTTGGCGCCAAGGGGGATGGAAAAACCAGTGATCAGAAAGCTTTTGAAAAAGCGGCGGATTTCTTTAACCGGCGTGGTGGCAATGGCCGGCTGGTCATCTCCAAAGGTACCTATGTCGTAGGCCGGCAGGAGTTCACCGGCGGGCAGAAAGGCAAACCGGCCTACTACGGCCGCGACGTCCTGCGTTTTTCCCATGTTAAAAACATGGAGGTTGTGGGTAAGGACGGAGCCGTATTACGGTATGCCGACAGCCTGCGTTTCGGCGCCTTCGATCCAACCTCAGGTCGGGTCTTTCCCAATCAGAAGTATTTTGTGAAATATGCGTACGCAGCCTTTCTTGGTAACTGCATCCTGATCGACAGCTCGGAAAAAGTTTCCATCAAAAACCTCGAACTCGATGGCAACAACAAAGCAGCTGTCCTGGGCGGTGTATATGGCGACAAAGGCCGGCAAGTGCCCCATTATGGTATTTTCATCCTCAACAGTCGGAACGTAGACGTGGAAAATGTAAATGCCCACCATTTCTATCTTGACGGCATCAGTGTGTCCAATAAGGCAGGCAGTAAACCAGATGAGATTGAACTGAGAAATTGCCGCTTTGAGTATAACAGCCGCCAGGGGCTTTCCTGGGTGGGTGGCAATGGCTTAATCGCAATAGACTGTTATTTTAATCATACCGGCCAAGGTGCATTCGGCTCTCCGCCCGGAGCCGGTGTGGATATTGAAGCCGAGGTAGGGCCGATAAGGAATGGAGAATTTAGAAACTGTGAGTTTGTCAACAACAAAGGTGTGGGTATGGTGGCCGATAATGGCAACAGCGCCAACTGCAGCTTTAAGAATTGCACTTTCTGGGGCACAGAGGCCTATGCCCTTTGGGTGAACAAACCATCGTTTACGTTTGAAGACTGCAAAATTTATGGATCATTTGTGCATGGCTTCAATGCAAGTAGCGATGCGGAAGCCACCCGTTTTATCAATTGTGATTTTGAAGACAGGCCCTATAACGGAAAAGCGCCCTACGGGAGATTTCTGGTGGAATCGAATGAGCGCAGGCGGGTAAGTTTTACAAACTGCCGCTTTATTTCCAATAAAATGAAGCTTCTGTGGATTCAGATCGATGCGAAACTTGCGCCGGAGGAGAAGTACCAGTTTCGCAATTGCCAGTTCAACATCAATAACGATAATCTCCCCAAAAACGATTTTGTTGCTGTCATTCGGGGAATGCGCTACCAGGACTGTACGTTTCAATACACCAGTGCGGCCGCAAAAGAAAAGCACTACTATCTGAATAGCTGTTGCGCCAACTTCAATGTAGATGCGGGGGGGAACAAGATCGTTTATACACAGTAGTGCTTGCGAAAAATAATCAAAGCATAGCCTCATGAAACGGCTCCAACCCTGTCCCCAGTAGTCGGCTTCTGCTGTTTGTCAGCATTTCGTATTTCCTTCGGTGCTTTGCTTCTCTTTCACCACTACACAAGTCAAATACTCTTTTCTTTGCAAGCTATCAATTGAAAATTCATGTGCGGAATAGCAGGTAGTTTCCACTTTACATCAAATTCAGCAGGGCACACCGCGGACTATTACGCCGCCCTGAGCACCCTCAACATGCGTGGTCCGGATGGCAAAGGCCTGTTTCAACAGGGGCCTGTCACGCTCGGCCACCGCCGCCTTTCCATTATTGATACCTCCTGTGCCGGGGATCAGCCCATGACCACTTCCGATGGCCGCTATACCATCGTATTTAACGGCGAAATATTCAACTATCAGGCTCTTCAGAAAAAATATCTTTCCGCCGGCGAACAGCAGCAACTGCACTCTCGTTCCGATACCGAGGTCTTTTTATTGCTCTATGCAAAGTTGAAAGAACAGTGCTTTGAACTGTTGGAAGGTTTTTTTGCCGCGGCCATTTACGATAGCCTCACAAAAGAGTTGGTGTTGGTTCGCGACCGCTTTGGTAAAAAGCCGCTGCTTGTTTACCGGAATGCGGATAAGCTCATTTTCGCATCTGAAATGAAGGCCTTGCTGAAGGCCGGTGTACCCAAAAAACTGAACCGGCAGATGCTGCCCCTGTACCTGCAGCTCAATTATGTGCCCCAGCCGTACAGCCTGATTGAAGGTGTACAAAAACTGAGGCCCGGTCATTATGCCCGCATCTGCGGAAAGGAGTTTTCAGAACAGGCTTTTTATTGCCAGGATCTGCATCCCGAAAACTATCCCTCCTACACGTATGAAGAAGCGCAAAAACAATTGGTAGCCCTCATGGATGCCTCTGTACAAAAGCGAATGATTGCCGACGTGCCGCTCGGCGCCTTCCTCAGCGGCGGGATCGACTCCTCGGTGGTGGTGGCCCTGGCCTCGCGGCATACACAAAAATTATCTACGTTTTCCATCGGTTACAAGGATAACCCGTTTTTTGATGAAACCGAATATGCGCTGGCGGTAGCTAAAAAATATCACACCGATCATACGGTGTTTTCACTCACCGGAAATGATTTTCTGGAGCATGTATATGATGTACTGAACTATATAGATGAGCCCTTTGCCGACTCCTCAGCCATCCCAGAATACATTTTGAGTTATTATACCCGCAAGCACGTGACGGTGGCTCTTTCCGGCGATGGTGGCGACGAGGTTTTTGCCGGCTACAACAAGCATGCGGCGGAGTGGCGGATGCGAAACAGGGGCTGGAAGGAAAACCTTGTGAAAATGGGAGGACCTTTGTGGAAATTGCTGCCGCACAGCAGGAACAATAAATACACTAATAGGTTCCGGCAGCTTGATCGCTTTGCCGGGGCAGCGGCTCTTTCTCCCGCCCGCCGCTACTGGAAATGGGCTTCCTTTCTTAGTAAGCAGGAGGCTCTCAACCTATTGCACCCTGAACTGAGATTGCAGTTAAACACGGCCACTCAAAACCAAATAGAAAAAGAGTTTACGGCAGGCATCAAGGGCGCCGATTTTAACGAAGTATTGCTGGCTGATATGAACCTGGTGTTGCTCAGTGATATGCTGGTAAAGGTGGATTTAATGAGTATGGCCAATAGCCTTGAGGTTAGAAGTCCCTTTCTGGACCATCAGGTGGTGGACTTTGCATTTGGTCTCCCGGCCGAATACAAGATCAACGCAAGGTTGAAAAAGCGCATTGTGCAGGATGCCTTCAGGCACCTGTTGCCGCCCGAGTTATACAACCGGCCCAAGAAGGGATTTGAGATTCCCCTGCTCGCTTGGTTGCGCAACGAGTTATGGTCGTTGGTGGATGGCGATCTGCTCAGTGATACTTTTGTAAAACAGCAGGGCATTTTTCATTTACCTGCCGTACAGCAGCTAAAAAAGCAACTGCATTCTTCCAGTCCGGGCGACAGTCATGCGACCATCTGGGCCTTGCTGGTGTTTCAATACTGGTGGAAACATTATATAGAAGCATAGGGTAGTCGCCGTGGCTTTTGGCCAGCTAGAGTTAGCTTTTTGTCCTTATAAAGCAATACAGCCAGAAAGGCCGCATAAAAGGGCAGGCAGGGAATTTTATACCGTGATAAGGCTCCGAAATTATACGAGGTTATGCCCACAGCAAAAGCAAAGATGATAGCAAAAACAAGAAAGAACATCAGGTTGGGGTCTTTACCCATCATGGAAAAAATCTTTCCCTTCCGTTTCATAATAACCTTTAGTGTAAAGTACAAAAAGGCCAGGGCTTCTAAAGCAGATAATAAAACAATAACCTTACGGGCTTCCCAAGGAAACGGACGGAAGAATGTTACCGCTACTGCCGCCGGAAACTTTAATAACATACCAGTTGCCGTGGGGGCAAGCTCGCCCAAATCGTAAGCTGAACCCTCATCACCCGAGGCATAGACAATCCATCCCCGGGTAGCTTCTGCCGTTTGTGTAATCCGGTCCAACGAGTAGCGGTTAAGCTCATCGGCAAATCGGTCTGAAAAGAATAGAAATCCTGTCGCAACCACTCCTGCAAATCCCAGATTAACCAGCCACCGCAAACCGGCATTTCCAATTTTATACGAATAGTTCATCAACAGCCATAATCCCAAAGCCGGTAAAAACGCTAGCAGAATATACAGTTTCACCAACCCGATGAGATAAAAGCTAATAACCAGCAGCAGCAGGTTATTAGCTGAAAAATCTTTTTGAACAAAAACACGGAAGGTGCAATAGACTACCCAGCCCAGGCCGAACATGCATACGGTATCTTTGAATATCGCGGAGCCCCATACAAAAGTGCTGGGGATGAATAAAAAAGCAATGGCCAGTTCCTTATGCAGCTTGGGGTAAATGTTGACAAATGTGCGGTATAGAGCCCAGATACCAGTAAACGAAAAATACGCAAACAACAGGGCTGTGGGTATGTAGGTAGTGCCGTTGAGTAATCCCAAAACAGCGGCGATCCGTGCTACGGTATAACTGGCTGCATCGTTGTACCAGTACAATTGTGATGTATATTGGTACAGTCTTGGATTTGTATAAGGCGATTTATGCATCAATAAATCCAGCCAGATGCTAAATGAATCGTTTAAAGAAGAGTTAATAACCTGGCTATGACGAAAGAAATTAAACGTATCGCCCCCGCCATAATAAAACTGGTAAATCAGTGCAATAAAAATCGCTCCTCCAAATTTAACCCACAGGCCCGGTAAATAATACTTGCGCAGCGGATGCCCGGTCGGGTAGCGCTTGTCCCTTTGCCGCCGGGCGATATACCCCAGCACCAAAAGGTAGATCGGCGTCAGAACCAGGTCCCATATCGTTAAATACTGCACCGGGCGAAAGTAATTTTTATTCTATTCCACTTTTGCATTTCCTCTTTAATTTTTCCAATATATAGCCGTGTACTTCTAACCCCTAACCCTTAAACTCTAAACCCTCTCAACGTCTAAACAACTCAACCCTCTCAACTCTTCATCCTTTCCCCCAGCATTTTTTCCAACAACGCCACCTTTTCTTTTTCCGATTGCAGTAGACGCTCATAGAGTTTTTTGTTTTCCTCCAGTGTTTTCATCAACTCATCAAGTGGATTAAAATTGCAGTTATTATTAGTAGATGAAAAGAATGCACCTTTAGCACTGCTGTCGTTGAAAGTATTAAAGTAAGTAATGGCAGCTTCCTCATTAAAATTCTTAATCGCCTCAGGGGTAACCTTCAAAGCCTTGGCTACCTCCTCCAGCACCGGCTCGTCAATCACTTCTTTCGATTCCAGCAGGGAGATTTTCTTTTGGTTCCAGTCATCACCCAGTTCCAGCGCCAGGGCTTCCTGCTTTACTCCCTGGATCTCGCGGATGCGTTTTACGTTTCTGCCGTGGTGAACCTGTCTTGCACTCATAACGAATGATTGAGTAACAAATATAAAAATTATAGCGCAGGTAGTTTACCCAAAAAAAGCGGGATAAAATATCCATCCAAAGCGGGAAATTTATCCTTTCCAAAATTTCAGTGCGCCAAAAACAAGGGCTTAGTTTGCAGAACGGCTGGCCAGGATTTAGAGCTGAGTGTTTAGCGG
>JAEVYV010000171.1 GCA_023392575.1 Bacteroidota bacterium
GGCGTGCTCCTTCAACCACTCGGACAAGTCTCCGGTTCTTCTAAAGAAGGCTGCAAATTTAGGCTTTGTATTTATAGTTTGAACAGTCTTTCTGCATTTTGTGTTGTTAATTCCGCCACCTGGTCAAAATTTAACCCCGAAATGGAGCAAAGTTTCTCGGCTACCAACCGGGTATAGGCGGGTTCATTTCTTTTTCCCCGGTACGGAACCGGGGCCAAATAAGGAGCATCGGTTTCCAAAATCACCCGGTCCATTCCCGTTTTTGCCAATACCTGGTCCAGCCCAGCGTTTTTAAAGGTGGCCACCCCACCAATGCCCAGCATAAACCGGGTGTCCAAGATCCGCATTGCCTGCTCGTAGGTACCGGAAAAACAATGAAATACCCCGGTGAGTTCGGGGTATTGCTGCACCACGCTGATGCATTCATCAATAGCACTACGAGAATGAATGACAATGGGCAGCTGGTACCGAAGGGCCAGGTTGATCTGGAAGTGAAACGCTTCGTATTGCTCCTGGGTAAACGTTTTGTCCCAGTAAAAATCCAAGCCAATTTCACCAACAGCGATAAAGCGGCGCTTTTGCAGGTGGTGTTCAATCAGATCCAACTCCTGTTTATAGGCCAGATTGACCGAGCAGGGGTGCAACCCCATCATGGCCCTACAGCTGGGGTATGCCGCTTCTACCTGCAGCATGAGTTCATGCGTGGTGCTGTCTATAGCCGGCATAAAGATCTTTTCTACCCCCGCTTCCACAGCCCTGTTGATGCAGGCCGACCGGTCGTCATCAAACTCCGGCAAATAAATATGCGAATGAGTATCAATCAAATACATGATCAAAAATTAGCTGCAAAACTCCCGAAAAACTTCGATTTGCCTGAGTTTCGACCGCTTCATTCCCAAAAAGTCTGCCCGAAAAGCAGCGGGAGCCCTTGGATCGCTTATTCGTGCACGTTATTGCAGAGATTATAACCGGCGACGGCCAAGCCATAAATCAGCTGGAAAACAAACAAGCCTCAGGCCCATTTTCAAAAACCGGAGCAATATGGCCCTGGAAAAGCTCTGCCGGAAGGTGGGAGGGCACAAACGGAAGAGGTAAAGCCGAATTTCTTCACCATTTTTTTTATCCAGATAATTATTTATAAAATTTTATATTCCAAAAAAGTTTTTACCTTTAAATCAGTTTTCATAGGGTACGGATTAAAAACGGGCCAGGGTTTCTACCCAGGCCCTAATTATTTACAGGCCTTGCTTTCACAACTCCAGCTTGCAACATTCATACATTTCCTTGTGTAAATATTCCAACAGTTTGGGCAATACAAATTGTAAATGTGGAAAAGCTTTTTCGCTATCATGAAAAACAATGATGGATCCTTTTTCAACATTATTCAACACATTCTTCAGGCAGGCTTCCTTTGTAATTGTTCTGTCGAAATCGGCACTCAACACATCCCACATAATTATGCGGGCATCGCTGCGCTGCAAGGCCTCGTTCATTTGCCTTGCCTGCTTCGATCTGATTCGACCATAAGGAGGCCGAAACAAATTGCTCTCGATGACGGAAGCCGCTTTTGCTACGTCTTGCATGTACGCTTCTGTACCCACCTTCCATCCATTTAGATGATTGTATGTATGATTGCCCACGGCGTGGCCTTGCTGCAAAATCTCCTGGTACACGTGTTTTTGTTCGCACACGTTCTTGCCAATACAAAAAAAACTGGCCTTGGCGCCGTACTGTTTTAATTGGTTCAAAACCCAGGGCGTGATTTCAGGGTGCGGTCCGTCGTCAAATGTCAAAAACACCTGCTTTTCTTTGGTATCCATGTTCCATACATAAGATGAAAAAAGCCGCTTGACAATCCAGGGCGTTTTAATGAAGTACTTGTGCATATCAAAGCACTAAGTTAAAGGCATTTGAACACGGAAGGTTCTCTTCGGCTGCCGATATCTTCTATAGGTTCCATGCGCCTGGCCCTGCACTTTTCACTTCGCCGCATATCGTACTTTTGCGCCATGGAAAAGAAAGTTCGTGTACGTTTTGCGCCCAGCCCAACAGGAGGTTTGCATTTAGGCGGTGTCCGCACGGTGTTGTATAATTATCTTTTTGCCAAACAACATAAAGGCGATTTTATTTTACGCATAGAAGATACCGATCAAAGCAGGTTTGTGCCCGGGGCAGAAGAATATATTTTTGAAACCCTGAAATGGTGCGGCTTACAACCCGACGAAAGTGCGGTGCACGGCGGAAGCTTCGGGCCCTACCGGCAAAGCGAACGCAAGGAGCTGTACCGGAAATACGCGGAAGAACTGGTGCAAAAAGGCCTGGCTTATTATGCCTTCGATACTGCCCACGAACTGGACGACATGCGCAACCGCTTGCGCACCGAAGCCCTGCCCAATCCGCAATACGACCACACCGTGCGCATGCAAATGCGCAATTCGCTTTCGCTTTCCCCGGAAGAAACCAAACAACTGCTGGCGCAAAATGCTCCGCATGTGATCCGCATCAAAATGCCCCAAAGTGAAACGGTTTCTTTTACTGACATGATCCGCGGCGAAGTAAGCTTTGACACTTCGGTGGTGGATGACAAAGTATTGCTCAAAGGCGATGGCATGCCTACCTATCATTTGGCCGTGGTGGTGGATGACCACCTGATGCAGATCACGCATGCTTTTCGGGGCGAAGAATGGCTGCCCAGTGCACCCGTGCACGTTTTGCTCTGGCGTTATTTGTTTGGCGAAGAAGCCATGCCCCAGTGGGCTCACCTTCCCCTGATACTAGGTCCCAGCGGCAAATTGAGCAAACGCGATGGCGCCAAATACGGCTTCCCGGTTTTTGCCATGACCTGGCAGGATCCCAAAACAGGGGAAACCACCGAGGGCTTTAAAGAAAGAGGATTTCTTCCGCAGGCCTTCATTAATATGCTGGCCATGCTGGGATGGAACGATGGAACGGAGCAGGAGCTTTTTTCTCTGGACGAACTGGTGGAAAAATTTTCCATTGAAAAAGTACACAAAGGCGGCGCCAAATTTGATTTTGAAAAAGCCAAATGGTTCAACCACGAATGGATCAAAAAACTGCCGGCTGCGGCCTACAAAGAGCAGGTAAAGGCGGTTTTTAAAACCAACGGCTTTGCTGTTGCCGACGAACAATATTTTGAAAACGTTTTGGACCTGGTAAAAGACCGCTGCACCCTGCTGGGTGATTTTTGGCCCCAGGCTTTTTTCTTTTTCACAGCGCCCAAAGAAATTGACACCAGCGCCATCAAAGCCAAATGGAACAGCGACAAGTCGGCTTTTTTCAAAACCTTTTCCAAGGCCCTGACCAGCATCAGCGATTGGACAGCCGCTTCCATTGAAAGCCTGTTCAAACAATTGGCCGAACAGGCTTCTATAAAACCCGGCGAACTGCAACTGCCCTTCCGGCTCATGCTGGTGGGCGGAAAATTCGGCCCTCCGGTTTTTGACATCGCAGCCTTGCTTGACAAAGAAGAAACCGTGTCCCGAATACATTTTGCGCTGGAAATACTCGACCGTCCTTAGCCAGACTATCGCCCTATCCTTGTTGCTCAATCAGCTTCATTAAGGAATCAAGCGTAGTGGCGCCGCAGGCTTCAATCAGCCGCCTGTCTTCCTCCGTTAATGGTACCAGACCGGCCGTATTGGCGCTTACGTGTTCTTTTGTGCGTATGCCCGGAATGGTGGTGGACACTTCCTGATAGCTCAACACATAGCTCATTGCCAGTTGGGTCTTGCTTATGTTGTATTTGGCGCACAAGGCCCAAATAGGCTCCAGGGCCTCATTGGCTTTGGCGATCACCTCCGTGGTCAGGCGGTTGCGCCGGTGGTCAGAGGGCTCAAACGAGGTATTGGCGTGGAACTTACCGGTCAGCAAGCCAAACTGCAAGGGCATTCGGGCAATGATCCCATAACCGTTTGCCCCGGCCTGCCGGACCAGATCCAGCGCTTTTTGATTGATGATGTTCAGCACCAGCTGAAAGCCCTGCCCCAGGTGGTTTTCCATAAAAAAATCAGCTTCCGGCTGGGGCGCAAAAGTGTTGAGCGAAATTCCCCAATAACGGATCTTACCCTGCTGTTGCAAAATCTGCATAGCCTCAATGCAACTGCCTTCCTGCAGGTGCTGCACCCGGGCGGTATGAAGCTGGTAGTAGTCGATGACCGTTCGGTTCAATCGTTTTAAACTTTGTTCGCAGGCCTGAATAATATGCGCCCGGGTATAGTCAGTGGTAAACTCATTATGGCGGGCAACGTTTCCCACCTTGGTGGCCATCACTACGTTTTTATTATAAAGGGTTTTACCCAGCAGTTCTTCCGAATGCCCCAAACCATAGATATCGGCCGTATCAAAAAAATTGATCCCTGCATCCAGCGCCGCATGGATCGCCTCTTTGGAAGTAGCGTCATCGGCCGGGCCCCAGCCAATAGCCGTATTGCCAATCATGGCATCGCCGCCAATCGCCCAGGTTCCAAAACCCACTTCACTTACCAGTAGGTCGGTGTTTCCAAACTTTCGGTATTGCATCGCAAATTCATTATCGTTAGGTAAAGTAAGTTATTTTTGGTTACAGGATTATGAATAAGAAAATCAACAGACCCATCAGGGTTTTGATCGCCAAGGTAGGGCTGGACGGGCACGACAGGGGCGCCAAGGTTATTGCCACGGCTTTGCGTGATGCAGGCATGGAAGTGATTTATACCGGCCTTCGCCAAACCCCCGAAATGGTGGTCAACGCTGCTCTGCAGGAAGATGTGGATGCCATTGGCATCAGCATTCTTTCCGGAGCCCACCTGACGGTTTTTCCCAAGGTAGCCGCACTGATGAAAGAAAAAGAAATGGACGATGTGCTGCTTACCGGCGGCGGCATCATCCCGGAAGAAGACATGCAAAGCTTGCAGGCACTGGGCGTAGGCAAGCTGTTTGCCCCCGGCACCCGCACAACCGAAATTGCTTCCTATATCACCGCTTGGGTTCAACAACACCGTTCTTTTTAATCAAGCTTTTATGCACAAAACATTACTCACCAGTTTAGAGAACAGGATTTTTACCGTAACCATTAACCGTCCCGACAAATTAAATGCACTGAATAAAGACGTAATGGCCGACCTGGAAATGGTGGTCCGGGAAATTGAAGAGGATCCGGCCATCGGGGCTGCCATCATTACCGGATCGGGCCAAAAGGGTTTTGTGGCCGGCGCCGATATAGGCGAGTTCGTTGGATTGAGCAGCGGCGAAGGCATGGACCTGGCCCGAAGAGGTCAGGAGATCTTTTTTAAGATAGAAGCATGCAGCAAGCCCATTGTTGCTGCGGTAAACGGGTTTGCCCTGGGGGGCGGCTGTGAGCTGGCCATGGCTTGTCATTTTAGAATTGCCAGTGAAAATGCCCGCTTTGGCCAACCAGAAGTAAACCTGGGCCTGATTCCCGGTTATGGGGGCACCCAACGCCTGGTTCAACTAATTGGGAAAGGGCGGGCTTTGGAGCTGCTGATGTCGGGCAATATGATTGACGCACAAACCGCATGGCAGTACGGATTGGTAAACCATGTTGTTCCCCAGGAGCAATTGCTGGAAAAAACCAAATTGGTTTTGCAAACCATTACCACTAAGGCCCCTTTGGCCATCAGCCGGTGCATTACCGCTGCCAATGCCGTGTTCAGCAAAAAAGACGGCTACGAGGTGGAACTGGAAGCCTTTGGCGACTGCTTCGACACCGAGGACATGAAGGAAGGCACGGCCGCCTTTTTGGAAAAAAGAAAACCCAATTTTACAGGCCGGTGATCAAAAGCTGTTTTCCGGAAAAACGCGGATGGCTTTTACAAAACGGGAAAGATAATAGTTGTTCAAAGGCTAATGGTAACGCCCATGGCCTTGCCCGAAGTGGAATGAATAAAACGCAGGCTGTTGGGATCTAACCCTCCCTATATATACAGATTATCCTTACAGGAAGCAGAGCCAATGTATCAACCACCCTTCCTTGTTTTGGGCTGCTGGTTGCAAGCCACCCCAACCAATGCCAGTATCAAACTAACCCTGCATTTGCCTACCATACCAAAGGCACCACAAAAACAAAACCAGTCCGGCTTCTGCGGGCCTCTTATCTTTGCACCGCAAAAATTACTTACATGGAATACCGCATAGAAAAAGACACCATGGGCGAAGTACAGGTGCCTGTGGATGCTTTGTATGGAGCACAAACCCAACGCAGCATCGAAAACTTTAAAATTGCACAGGACATCAACAAAATGCCCAAAGAAATCATCCGGGCTTTTGCCTATCTGAAAAAAGCAGCGGCCCTTACCAATTTTGAGGCCGGTGTGTTGCCTAAAGAAAAGATGGAGCTGATTGCCCGGGTCTGTGATGAAATCCTGGAAGGCAAACTGGACGATGCCTTTCCGCTGGTGGTCTGGCAAACCGGTAGCGGCACACAAAGCAATATGAACGTAAACGAAGTGATCGCCTACCGTGCCCATGTATTGAATGGCGGAGCATTATCCGATAAGGAAAAAGTGTTGCACCCCAACGACGATGTCAACAAATCCCAGTCCTCCAACGACACCTTCCCCACAGCCATGCACATTGCCGCTTACAAAATGCTGGTGGAAACCACCATTCCCGGCATTGAAAAGCTGCGCAACACCCTGGCTGAAAAAAGCCGCCGGTTCATGCACGTTGTTAAGATCGGCCGCACCCATTTTATGGATGCCACGCCGCTTACCCTGGGACAGGAATTCAGTGGCTATGTGGCCCAACTGGATCATGGACTCAAGGCCATAAAAAATACGTTGGCCCACCTGTCCGAGCTGGCTTTGGGTGGTACGGCGGTGGGAACCGGCATTAACACGCCGCCCCATTATTCGGAAAACGTGGCCCAACACATTGCCCAATTAACCGGACTGCCTTTTATAACGGCCCCAAACAAATTTGAATCCCTGGCAGCCCACGACGCGATTGTTGAATCGCACGGGGCATTAAAAACCGTTGCGGTTAGTTTAATGAAGATCGCCAACGACATCCGCATGTTGTCCTCCGGTCCCCGCAGCGGCATTGGCGAGATCTTTATTCCGGATAACGAACCCGGATCGTCCATCATGCCAGGCAAGGTAAACCCCACGCAGTGCGAAGCCCTGACCATGATCGCCGCCCAGGTGCTGGGCAACGATGTGGCCATCAACGTAGGTGGCTCCATGGGGCATTTTGAACTAAACGTGTTCAAGCCCATGATGATCTACAACTTCCTGCACAGCGCCCGGTTGATTGGCGAAGGCTGTGTCAGCTTTAACGACAAATGTGCCGAGGGTATAGAACCCATTGAAGCCAACATCAAAAAACACGTGGAAAACTCGTTGATGCTGGTAACGGCCTTAAACACCAAGATTGGCTACTACAAGGCCGCCGAAATTGCCCAAAAAGCACACAAGGAAGGCACCACCTTAAAAGAAATGGCGGTGAAGCTGGGCTACGTAACCCCCGAACAATTTGACGAGTGGGTGATACCTGCTAAGATGGTAGGGGAACTGCCGAAGTGATTATAGAACGAAGAACTTTAAAGCCACTCGAAAAGGGTGGCTTTTGTTTTTTCGGGATGAATGACGTGGTATAAAGACGCCTTATAAGCTTAGCTAAATTGCTCCGATGCGAGGACAAAAAAAGACACGGTCTATCCAGTGCACTTAAAAAACAAAGATTTCATTGAACAAGGCCGTGCAAATTCCACCGGCACTACATCACCTGCGCCTGGTCGCTTACTTCCGTGCTGGTGGCAACGGCCTGCTGTGGTTCTTCGTAGGGTTTTTTCAGCAAGCGTTTTTGAAACAGCAGTAAGGTGATCACCCCCACAGAAATGGAGGCGTCGGCAATATTGAAGATGGGGCTAAAGAACTCAAATTCTTTTCCGCCAATCCCCGGAAGCCAGTTGGGGAAGGTTGAGTGCACCATAGGAAAGTACAGCATGTCTACCACTTTGCCGTGCAAAAAACTGCCATAGCCTTCGGCCGGAAAGATTTTGGCCACATGCGTGTAGGTGCTTTCTTCAAAGATCAACCCATAAAACAAGCTGTCAATTAAATTTCCCAAAGCCCCGGCATAGATCAAGGCGGCACAAATAATAAACCCCCTTGAGTATTTTTGTTTGACTATCCGGCCCAGGTACCAGCTGCCAAAAATTACCGCGGCCAGCCGAAACAGGGTCAGGGTCATTTTGCCCCACTCTCCGCCCAGGGTCCACCCCCAAGCCATGCCTTCGTTCTCAATAAAATACAACCGGGCCCAAGGCAGCCCCAGCATATTGGTGATCGGCCCCAAAGTAAAACTTGTTTTGATCCAAATTTTCAGCGCCTGGTCAATAATAATCACAGCGGCAATTATGAGTATGGCAGAACGAAGCTTCACAGTAAAAAATTAAAGGGACAAAGATAAGGTTTGAAGGCCGGGAACGGCTTTCAAAAAGTTAATTCTATTCCTGAAAATAGATGCGTTTCACCCGTTGGGAGACGCCTGTCATGAGTTCGTACGGAATGGTATTGATCCAGCCGGCCACTTGCTGCACCGGCAGCTGGGGGCCAAAGACCACCACCTCGTCGCCTTCCTGGATGCCGGCAATATCGGTTACGTCAAGCATGGTCATGTCCATGCATACCGACCCGATCACAGGCGCCAGTTCTCCACGAACCCACATCCTGCCCACTCCGTTACTGAATTGCCGGGAGTAGCCATCAGCATAACCAATTCGGATGGTGGCAATCACCGAATCCCGGTTCACCATACCCCGCCGGTTATAGCTCACCGACTCCCCTTTCTTGAGGTGCTTTAGTTGGGCGATGGTTGACCGCAGGGTAGCCGCCGCCAGAAGGTCCACCTGTGGCGGGCGGTCCGGTTCAATTCCATACAAGCCGATGCCCAGGCGCACCATGTCCATTTGCAGTTGCGGATGCCGCACAATGGCAGCGGTATTGGAAATGTGCTTTAAAAACGGGTAGGAAATGTGTTTTTTGATTGTGCCGACAGCCTGGCTAAAAATTTCTGCCTGTTGCAAGGTAAAATCGTCCTGATCGGGATTATCGCTGGCAGCCAGATGGCTGAACACAGACTGCACCCGGAACAGAGAGCCCGAAGCAAGGTATGTGGCCAGGCCTTCTACTTCGGAAAGCGAAAAACCCAGGCGGTTCATGCCGGTTTCAATTTCGATATGGACCGGATAAGAAGACAGTCCCTGCTCCCGCACATAATTTTCAAACCGGCGCAACAAAGGAAACGAATAAAGAACGGGCTGCAGGTTGTAATCGACTATGGACTGAAAAGAAGACTCTTCCGCATTCATAACCATAATGGGCAACCCAATGCCGGCCTTCACCAGTTCGATGCCTTCGTCGGCATAAGCCACCCCCAGGTAATGAACATTGTGGTATTGCAGCACGCTGGCTATTTCCGCCCCTCCGCTTCCATACGAGAAGGCCTTTACCATGGCCATCAGCTTAGTGGAGGGCTTTAACAGCAGGCGGTATTGCTTTAAATTGTGTACCACCGCATTTAAATTAATTTCCAAAACGGTTTGGTGCAGCTTTGCCTCCAGCAACTGCACAATCCGTTCAAACCCAAACTGCCGGGCCCCTTTTACCAGGATGATTTCATTGTAAAACCGGGAGGTTCGAAAACCTTCAACAAAGGCAGCGGTTGACTCGTACCCCTGCCACTCCACCCCTGCGGGCAAAGCCGAAGGCAGGTATTTGACAATTTTTTTTCCAATGCCAATGACCTTTCCAACCTGATTTTGAATCAGGGCATTGGCTATGTCCCTATACAATCGTTCATCCGCCTTGCCGCTTTCCACAAAATCGGACAAGATAACGGTCCGCTTTTGAGGGGTTTGCTGGTGCACCAAAAAATGCAGGGCAATGTGCAGTGAAGTTAGGTCGGCGCTATAGCTGTCGTTGATCAGGGTGCAGCCATTGATGCCTTGCTTTAACTGCAACCGCATGTCTACGGCATGCAGCAACGAAAAGCGCTGGTTGATCACCTCCCCGGCATACCCCAGGTAAAGCATGAGGCAAAGGCAGTTGATGCCGTTTTCAATAGAGGCTTCATCGGCGAATGGAAGGAAAACAGTGTGCAGCGCATTTTTATACCGTACAGAAACCTCGGTGCGGTGCTCATAGGGTTGGATGGCCACCACCTGAACCGCTGCCGACCCGTTGGCCGACCAGGTCATTTTCTGCGCCGTGCAGGCACTTAAAAGTTCATCCGGCCCAATGACCACCCCGGCGTTTTGAAACAACTTTAGTTTCTCTTCTTTTTTTTGCTGCATCGAGGCAAAACCTTCGCTGTGGGCCTCCCCCAGGTTGGTCAGCAGGCCCATGG
>JAEVYV010000244.1 GCA_023392575.1 Bacteroidota bacterium
CCACGCCGTCGTTGAACAGCGATTCACCGGAGAGGATGGTGTGCAGCCGGGGCGGAATTTTCGATTCCTTTAAAATCGCCGCCACGGCAATGGGGTCGGTGGGGGAAATCAGGGCGCCAAACAAAAAGCAGTAAACGGCCGGGAGGGCAATGCCCAGCCATCCTGTGATCAGAAAAAGAAGGCCACCAAACACAGCGGCCGAAACCAGCACCCCAAGGGTGCTTAACAAAAACACCGCTTTGCCCTGGGCCCGCAACTCCCGGTAATTAAAATGCATGGCGCCGGCAAAGAGCAAAAAGCCCACCATCACATCCAAAAGCACGGTGGAAAAATCAATGCTGCCGGCCAGGGTTTTAAAGGTGTTGGCCAGGACGTTGCTGGTTCTTCCGGCAATCAAAATGATCAGGGACACCATCACCGAAATGGTGACCACGCCTATGGTGCCGGGCAGTTTGATAAACCGCTCGTTCAGGTATGAAAAGCTGGCGCTGATGATCAACAGTATGGTAATGATGGTTAAAAGATCCATGGTGCCGGGTGCTAATGAAACAACACAAACAAATGTGTTTTCACTTCCATAAAAAACTATTCCTCCGGCTGGTTTGATTTTTATAACAGGTAATGAAAAAGAAACGATGCGCCACGGTCTTGCGCTTACCGGCCGGCTTAGGTTTTAAAAGAGTACTGCCCGTTGAAAACTTCCGGCACTGTTCCCGTTTATTTTTCTCCATAAAAATCAACCATAAATTTTTCAACATGAAACGCAATGTTCTGGTAACCGCAGGCGCTACAGGCATTGGCCGCGAATACGTACGGGCTTTTGCCGCCAACGGCGATGCCGTATTTACCTGCGACATCAATACAGAAGCACTAAAAGTGCTGACGCAGGAAATCCCGGGTTTGCTTACCCTTGTTTGCGATGTTTCGAAACGGGCCGATATTGAAAAAATGGTGGCCTATGGCGCCGAAAAAATGGGCGGCTACGATGTGCTCATCAACAACGCCGGCATTGCAGGCCCCACCGCACCGGTGGAAGAGATTCATCCCGACGATTGGGAAAAGGTGATGGCAGTAGACCTCAACGGCACCTTTAATGTAACGAGGCTGGTTATCCCTTATTTAAAAAAATCAACGGCCGGTGTAATCCTCAACATGTCCTCGGTAGCCGGACGGTTTGGCTACAAAAACCGCAGTCCTTACTGCACCGCCAAATGGGGCATTGTAGGCTTTACCAAAACCCTGTCTATTGAGCTGGGGCAATACGGAATCCGGGTCAATGCCATCCTACCCGGCGCGGTGGGCGGGGCCAGGATTGAAAGCGTACTGCAAGGAAGAGCCAAAGCCAACGGAACCACCCTGCAACAGGAAAAAGAAAACGCCATGTCCGTGCAATCCATCAAGCAGTTTGTCGATGCCAAAGACATTGCGGCCCTGGCGCTGTTCCTGGCTTCCGACAGCGCCCGAATGATTTCGGGGCAAATGCTGAACATTGACGGCGACATGCAGCAGGCTTCCTGATGAATAGAAAAAACGGTCTGCTGAGCGGCTTTTCAGCAAGGAAAGACCGCTGGCGCAATAAATGCATAGCAGATGTTGATCAGAAGGGCAAATTAAAAACGCCATTCTTCCAACATAAAGCAACATCAATGATTTTGGGTAAACTGGTTATCGACTGGACGCAGATGCCCACCTACAACACCATCATGGCCGTGGCCGCAGGATCGGGCCTGTGCTCCATTGCTCAAACGGCCCGGAGGGCAGCCGAAAAAAAACAGATCAATCCCGAAGGCTGGACCATTAATTTCGGAATATTGGGGAGCATCCTTTTTCTTACCGGCCTGCACATGACCCTTACCTGGCCCATGGCCAAATATTTTCCCTTTGACAACATCATTTTTGGCGAACCCTCGCTGGCCTTTGGCGCCTTGCTGCTGGGCCTTGCGTTTTACTGCTGGAAAAAAGCCGACCGCATCAGAAAAGCCGAAATGCCCTTAGCCGAAATGGCGGTAAATCTGCGGCACCTGCGCTATTTTTTATACGGGCTGGGGCTGGCCCTGATTGCGATTGGCTTTGCCGGCGTCACCTTTCAGTTGTTTGCCGCCCCGCCCGAAGAACCCATTACCGGCCTGTTTGCCGACTACCCCATGCTGGAGGCTACGGCCATTTCCGGGCTCTACGCACTGGTGGGCATTTCGGCCCTGCTGATACCAGGCCTTTTAAACCAGTTTGCCGAACAATACAGAGGAGCTTATACACGCAAACAAAAACTGGTTTATGTACTGCTTATGGTGGATGGCCTTGTTTGGATTGGCTTTGGCGCCCTGAACTTCTTTACCCATATCGGACTTATTGTTAACACCATGGGCTAAATCAAAAGCAATGAACCGCAACTCTTATCAGCTCTGTTTTTCGACTGAGAACCCAACAGTTTCCGGTCTACAAAAAAACAATGGATGGTTACCGGACTGGGATCCCATTGGAAGCACGGAAAGCCTTTTGAGGACTTTAAAGGATAATCTTTTAAACAAAATAACATGCCTGCCAAATTAAAAGACCAACTCATCGGTGCATGGAAACGGGTATCCTATGAGGAGTGGCCGGGGGATGGATCGTTCCCATTCTATCCCATGAGCAACCATTCGATGGGTATCATTATGTACACACCCGATGGCTATATATCGGCGCAGCTGATGCATCCCGACCGTAAGAATGTTGTATCAGGCGATTGGTTTGACGGCACCGGTGCGGAATACAAACAGGAAGCCTCTACCTATATTGCCTATTCGGGGCCCTTTCATGCAGATGAAAAAAAGAAAACAGGCACCCACTCGATGTTTGTTTCTCTTTTCTCCAACTGGACAGGACAAACCCAGCCCCATGTGGTAAAGATTGAAGACAATTTAGTGCGTTTAAGTTCGGCAGTACCCATTCGGTCCGGCGGCAAAACCGCGAATTCTTATTTAGCCTGACAGGGGGCAGAAACACAATAGAGTAGTCATGATTGTTCTAACACCAAATAAAAACAAAAACATTTTAGCCCGGGCTTGTGTCCCCACAAGCCGTTCTATAGTGCTTGTGAGGACACAAACGCGGCTTTTCAACTTCTTGTACCAACCGATATATGATTACCTAATTTTTAATACGCTATTTCATGAATACAGAAACATACAGGGGGAATGACAAACTGCTGTTTGGGATCATTCTCGGCGTTTTGGCCTTTTGGCTTTTTGCTCAAACCACATTGAACATTAATGTGGTCATGGCGAAAGATCTTCAAATAGAAACCGCCGTGATGAACATTGCAGTATCGATTACGTCTTTGTTTTCGGGAATTTTTATTGTGGTCATGGGTGGGCTTGCCGACCGGGTGGGCCGGTTAAAAATCATTCGAATCGGGTTTGTCTTTAGTGTGGTCGGCTCCCTGCTCGTAGGGTTCACTCCTTCCGGAGCCCTGGCAGCACCCGTGCTCATTACGGGCCGTATTTTACAGGGCCTATCCGGCGCCTGCATTATGCCGGCCAGCCTGGCCCTGTTGAAATCCTATTGGGAGGGAGCGGGCCGTCAGCGGGCCATCAGCCTTTGGTCAATCGGCTCTTGGGGCGGCTCGGGATTTTGCGCCCTTTTTGGCGGACTGATGGCGCAAAATGTAGGATGGCGGTACATCTTCTATGCCTCGGCACTCATCTCCGTTATTGGAATGTGGATGATAAAAGGTACTCCCGAAAGTAAAGCCCCGCAATCCGGTGAAAAAAAGAAGCTGGACATAGCCGGCATCATCACGTTTATGATCGTTATGATTGCGCTTCAGGTATTGGTGAGCAAAGGAAGTGAATTGGGCTGGACCAGTACGGTATCGCTTGTTTTAATCGCCGCGATCATCGTGTTTGGCATTGCTTTTTTTCGCATCGAAAGGGGCAAAGAAGCGCCGCTTATTGATTTCAAGCTGCTTAAAAACGCAACCTATAGCGGCGCTACGGCTTCCAACTTTCTGCTGAACGGCGTTGTGGGCATGCTCATCGTATCGCTTATGCTGATGCAGGTGGGCGCCGGCTTATCTGCGCAAACGGCCGGGCTGCTGACCCTGGGCTACGCCATTGCGATTGTTGCCTTTATCCGTGTGGGTGAAAAACTACTGCGGCGTTTTGGCCCCCGCAAACCCATGATCTGGGGTTGCATTATTGTGGGCATTTCCATCATGCTGCTCTTACCAACCAACCTGCTGACGGGCACCTATAAAATCCTGGCGATTGCTTCTTACACACTATTTGGAATCGGACTGGCTTTTTATGCCACCCCTTCTACCGATGCTGCCCTTTCCATTTTGCCGGAGGCCCAGGCCGGCGCCGGTTCGGGAATTTACAAAATGGCCTCCTCGCTGGGCGCCGCCTTTGGTGTGGCCATATCCACCGGCATTTTTGTTGGACTGAGCTCAGTGGATACGCCCAGCAGTATGCTTGATAATGTGATCCGGTTTGAAGGCAGGCAGGACAATGTTGCCATTCGCGAGGCCGCCCTGATAGCGCTGCTCTTTAACCTGTTCATGGTGATTGTGGCCATCTTGACCATCATGAAAACGATCCCCAAAAGCGAAGGAAAATAAAATTAAAACCCCTGATGCTGTGCCTTGCACAAATGTTTCACAGAAGCACGTCAACCGCCATAGCGCCAACCCGGTTAGCGGCTCGGGCTTTTGTCTGGTTTGTCACATTCTTTTATCATTACTTTTTTCGTCTGTAATGCAATTGAGTTAGTCCTGTATCAAATGATTTTATAGTCAAAAGCTCAAGCTGTTGTTCGGGTCTGCCGTCTTTAAAAAGTCTTGTACCGCTACCAACCAAAACAGGAATAACGGAAATAATCAATTCGTCAATCAGGTCATTTTTTAAAAGCTCGTTTATTATTTCTGCACCACCGTCACAGTAAATATTTTTTCCCTGTTCGCTTTTTAATTGCCGCACTAATTCAGGCAGACTTCCGGTATAAAACCTTGTTTTACCAACACTGGGTCTTTCCGTTCTTGTAATAACATACACATTTCTTTCCCCGTTATCATAATGAGAACTGCCAATTTCTCTAACCACCCAATCGTAGGTTTTTCTACCAAGAATGATGGTGTCAATAGTGGAGGTAAATTCCGCATAACCATAATCCTCACCTTCTTTTTCTACTAATTTCAAAAAACTGAGGTCATCATTCGGTTTCGCAATATAGCCATCCAAACTTGTCGCTATGAAAAGTGATACTGTTCGCATTGTACTTTATTTATTAATAGTTGGTTTGTGAAATGGTGTCTGTTGGCAAAACTAGAACCGTATTTAATCTTTCTTTGGATAAATGCGACAAAATCTGAGTTGAGACGGAGCCAGGCCGGTGTTTCTTTTTATTTTATGGGTAAGATGTGAATGGTCGTAATAACCACATTCAAATGCGATGTCTGATAAACGATTACCCTGGTTGGCATTTTTAATTTTGGACAATGCATGCTGAAAACGGACAATATTGGAATACTCTTTTGGTGTGATACCGATATGTGTTTTGAAATTTCGTTCCAGCCATCTTGCCGTTATGAAGTTATTTTTTGCAATCTCGCTGATGCTTAATTGGCCGTTCGATTGATGTATATCGTCAATAACCGATTGCAGCAGCCAGTTTCTATTTTGTAATCGGTCAGTTCTTCGCATACGCATCGGGAAAATAACGTGGTGGCAAAAGCATGCAGCCAGCTATTCTTATTTGCAACGAGTGAAAGGAAAGCCCGGCTTCGGGCCTAAGAAAGCGGCTCGGGCTGCGGCGGATTGGCGCTGCTGGCTGGCCGGGAGTTCGTTTCGGGCAACGGAATAAACTCCTGGTTGTCGTTGGGCGGCAGCTCAATCCTTCCCGCCTTCCAATCGGCCTTGGCCTGCTCGATGCGTTCCCTTCGGGAAGAAACAAAATTCCACCAGATAAAGCGTTCGCCCAGCGGCTCGCCGCCTAACAGCATTAACGTAGTGGCTTCTTTGGCCAGCAGGGTTGGCTCTTCTTCTTTGGCAAAGACCAGCATCTGCCCCGGCCCATAGGTTCTTCCTGAAACCTCCAGGCTTCCCTTGGCTATGTAAGCCCCTCGCCCGGAATGCTCTTTCGGCAAGCCCAGTCGTGCGCCAGCATCCAGGTTCACATGCAAATAAAACAGGGGCGAATGGGTTTTCACCTCGTTCTTCAATCCGTATGCATTTCCGGCGATCAATCGCATCCACACACCTTTGTCGGTATAAATGGGCAGGGATTCGGGTTGATAATTCTGAAACTCCGGTGCTGCTTCTTCCGCTTTTTCCGGCAGCGCCACCCAGGTTTGAATCATTTCCAAAGTGCCACCGGCCAAGGCATCCGGTTCTTCAAACCGTTCGGAGTGAGAAATACCTCTGCCGGCTGTCATCCAGTTTACTTCACCAGGACGGATAATTTGCTCCACGCCCAGGCTGTCGCGGTGCGTAACCTGTCCGCCGAACAAATAACTAACCGTCGATAACCCAATATGCGGATGGGGCAAAACATCCATTGCCGACATCGCGGCGGGCTGTATATCCACCGGCCCGGCGTGGTCCATAAAAATGAAAGGGCCGACCATCCGGCGCAGGCGGAAGGGAAGGATTCGTCTGACATTCAACCCGGTACTGAGCGCTGCGCTGCGGGCTTCTATAATGAGTTGGGGCATATCGTTGATTGTTTTAAAGGTAATGGGTTAAACAGTTTTTAAAAGCGCATATCCATTTCAAACGAATAGATTTCTGCTGGTGTTTTATATGCTAATCTTCATAACCCAAAGCTTTCGTTTTGCGTTCGTGGCTTGGGTTGCGACTCGTTTGCTACAATGTTTTCTTTTGCACCCTATGCTTCCAGTCTCTTCCACCGGTGTTGCCGCATTTAAGCCCTTGATCAGGTCAATGAGGGAATAAATCTTTTGGGTCATGACAAATGGTTTTAGCGTATTGCGGACCGGAGGCACAACCAGAGAAACAAGGAGGCAGATGAAAAACAACCATCATTCACCCGCTACGATTCCACGACTTCCGATGTGGCGAATTCCTCCATTTTTGTAATCAGGTCATTTTCCACGGTATAAATTTGAACCCATTTTTGCTTCAGTTCTCTGCCCGAACGTTTTACTTTTTGGTGCTCCTGCCCGATAACAACCACTTTGTTTCCCTCAACAATATATTCCAGCGGTTCAAAACTGATGACCTCAGTGTTGTTGAGAATGTTACCGATAAAATTACGGACACCATCCTTTCCTATGAACCGGCCTTTCGGAATGATTTGGGTGCCATGGTAAATCCAAACGGTATCGTCGGAAACGGTTCCAACAAAACCCTCCACATCACCCTTGCCAAAGGCTGTGAACATTTTGTCCACTACGGTTCTTGCTGAGCTTTTCATGGTGCATTCTTTATACAAAAATAGACTCCTATAAGCTCACAAGTGGCATTCGGAACAATCTTCCTACCTTCATTTTGATCGGAGGAAAGTACCGGGGACAAAAAGTTTTAACCCGGTTTCAAAGGTCCTAAAAAGTTTTACCATGAGCGAACAACAAGCTACAGCCAGTGGTAAAAATGCTTTTCCATGGCTGATCATGATCTTGATGTCTTCAGTAACCTTTGTTGGAATTCTTTCTGAATTGGTGCCTTCAGGTGTTCTTCCGCAGATGATGGCGGATTTGAACATCAGCGAAGTGCAGGGCGGCAACCTGGTGGGCTACTATGCCATTGCATCTGCTATTTCTGCGATCCCGCTGGTTTCCCTGACCATGCAACTCAACCGCAAACTTCTGTTAATGATCTTGCTGGCCGGATTTGCTGTTTCGAATATTGTTGCGGGATTGGTGCTGAATTATACGATTATCATTGTCCTTAGGGTCATCGGCGGAATTTGTGCCGGCGTGATGTGGCCCATGATCGCCGCCTACGGGATGCGCCTGGTAAATGAGGAGCAACATGGGAAAGCCATTGCGGTCATCATGGCCGGAAATACTTTGGGGATCAGCCTGGGAATGCCGGCTATGACCTTTGTCGGGAACGAATATGGCTGGCGCACTGAATTTATTGTACTTGGGATCATTGTGGCGGCGATTGCACTGATCTCTGTTTTGGCCTTGCCTTCCACGCCGGGAGAGAAGCTGACCAAAAGTTCATCGCCGTTTGCCCTGTTCAAGATTCCGGCAGTTTTACTTGTCCTTTTGCTTACCCTGTTGGGTGTGACGGCGCATTATGGTGTCTATGTGTACATCACCGCCCTGGTTGATAAAATTCAGCTTGCCGGAGGAATAGAAAGTGCTTTATTGCTTTTTGGAGCAGGGTCTTTGATCTCGGTATTGCTGGCAATTAAGTACACCGACCAATACCTAAGACTACTTACAGTGGCCATGTTTGCCTTATTGATCGTCGCTATGCTTATTTTTCTTTTTGCTGGTAGTATTACCGGCATATCGCATTTTGCGTTCTTTTTGTGGGGGCTTTCCTTTGGTCCCCTGGTCACCTTGTTACAGGCAGCCGTAAGCAGACAGGTTGAAACGGCCAAAGACATTGCCACATCGGTTCAGTCTTCTGCATTCAACCTATCTATTATGATTGCCACTTCTGTTGCAGGCCTGTTACTCGGTGTTTATTCTCCCATGGTGCTCACTTATTTGGCTATTGCTTTTGCTGTTCCCGGCCTGATCATTTCCATTTTTGCCAAAAGGACGTTGGGTTGATTTGGCACAAGCTGCAATGATGCAAAAAGAAAAGACTGTATCGTGATGGTAACAGCCTTTCCTTTACTTGCTTAGTAAGAATACGCTGATGATACATTAGAAGTTTAAAGAGATTTCATATTCAGGCTCTTTGCGACGGAACAGGAAGTTACCGTTGCGCACAGATGCCAATACCTCGACTCTTTTACGGATAGCTTCAAAAACAGAAGACTCATTAAGGACAATAAAGTTTGCTGGTTTGCCTTGTCCCAAACCGTATGCATCTTCCAGCATCATGGTTTTTGCACCATTGTAAGTGATCAGGTCAAAAGCGGTTTCCAATTCCTCGTAAGAGGCCACCTGCGTTAAGTGAATACCATTGTCCAGAATATTCATCATGTTTCCGTTACCCAACGGATACCAGGGATCGTTGATGGAATCTTGTCCAAAACATACATTGATGCCTTCTTTCAAAAATTCTCGTACGCGGGTCAAACCGCGGCGCTTCGGATAAGTATCCTGCCGGCCCTGCAGGTAGGCGTTTTCTGTAGGACAGGCAATGAAGTTGAGACGGCTGGCCTTGAACAATCCCATCATGCGGTTGGCATAGGCATCGTCTGCGCTGCCAAAGGAACAGGTATGGCTGGCGGCTGCTTTGTGACCGACACCTTCTACCGTCACCAATGCATTGAGTAACTCCACGAACCGTGACTGGGGATCGTCGGTTTCATCACAGTGTACGTCAATCATTTTGTTATATCTCGATGCAAGTTCTACTGTGTTATGCACCGATTTTTCACCCATTTCATAAGCCCATTCAAAGTGCGGAATGCCGCCCACACAATCCGCTCCCATCTTTAAGCCTTCTTCTACCAGTTCATGTCCGCCCTTATATGCATACATGCCCTCTTGTGGAAACGATACAATCTGGATGGTAACTACATCTTTCAATTTCTCCCGAAGCTCAAGCAAAACCTGCAAGCCCAAAAGTTTGGGATCTGTCACGTCAATATGTGTGCGGATAAATTGTACACCCTGGGAAACTTCTTCCCGTATGGCAGCTAGTGCCCGTTCTCTGGCATCTTCTTTCGACTGTGTTTTTTTGATCTCATGCCACCGTTCAATGCCTTCGAATAGCGTTCCTGATTTGATTTTGCCACCGTCATTTCGCCCGGTATACACATAATCCAAATGCAAATGCGGATCTACATAAGGGGGCAAAACAAGCTTCCCATTGAGGTCAATTTCCTCTTCGCCTTTTGGTAAATTAGTTCCGATCTGAGCGATTCTTCCATCTTCAACTACCATTTCGGTTGCTGCGTCGTTGCGATAAAATTTCGCATTAAAAAATTTCTTCTTCATTTGGAACCAATTTTTGAATGAAATAAAAAGAGAGATTTTCGAATCCCTTCCGGATGCTGCACATTCGCGTGGAGTTTTGAAAGGGATGATGTGCTTTGCTGGTCCGCGGCAAGCTGAGGGGTGACCGTCTTTTGTTCCCTCCCGGTAGATTAGCAATGTGATCCATGATCTGTGGGTTTTTGTTGCAGGGAATCTACTGCCTCTACTTTTTCTCCAACTGCCGGCGCAGCTTTTCCTCCACACTGCTCAGGAGGGCCATAAAATTGTCGCCGGAGTCGTAAGCAAAGGCATCGTGGCCGGGAATGCCCAGGCGCACACGGACCGATTTGGGATCGGTAGATTTTCCGCTTTTGTCTTCCAGGTACACATCCACCCAATTGATCTCGGAAATATGGCGGCGCAGGCGCATCAGCATGTCGCGGATCTCCTGCTGCACGTTATCACCAATGGTAATGTCCACGGCCTGCACATCCAGTTTAATGCCCTCGAAATGTTCGGTATAGTTCATGACGTTGGTTTTATAGTTTGTTGCACGAAAATGGTTTCGGTTGAATGATTGCTTTTCCGCCTTGTAATTTGTACGATTCAAAACAATAGCAATCTAACCGCACCCGGCAGCTTACCTCCGCATTTCCAGCTTCTCCAGCATCTCATCGGTCAGTGGTTCGCTGTAAATACCGTAGGCGTTCACCAGCAAACCTTTCACATGTTTGTTGTCCGAAGAAATGGCATAGAGAATGGCGGCGTCCGATGGATTGCTGGCGCCTTCAAACCGGAAAAACTTGTCCACCTTAAATTCATCGGCAAAGACCTGGAATTCACCGTTGCGGCACGCCAGGCAATTCTGCTGCAGGTTGAAGTCTTCGGTATAACCCTCCTTGCGCAATTCGTTCATGGTTTCGGAAAGTGTGTTATAGGGTTTCATGGCTGTTTATTTTGTAAATGTTTAATCTGCGATTTGCGTCTTCTTATGGCGCTGCCGGCTCCATTCTTTTTTTGGCTTCCACCAGCCAGAAAAATTCATCCAAAAACGTTTTGGCCCTTCTCTGGCTTGCTTCTTTATCTACCGGAACGCCGTTTTAATCATACATATTTTGCACCGTGGGCACCCGAAAGACCGCCGGGGTCACCAGGGCGCCGATCTTCAAAAAACTAAACGACAGCGAAGTGCCCACCTGCGAACCGCCAAACGAACCCGCCGAAACCGTAGCAATGCCCACGGGCTTTCGCTTCCATTCCGGGTATAAAAGATCAATGGCATTTTTTAAAGCAGCCGGGTAGCCCCCGTTGTGTTCAGGCGTTACCACAAGAACACCGTCGGCCCTGATGATTCGATCTGCAAACTGCACAGCATTTGCCGGCGGGTCTTTCATAAACCGCAACCGCTCATCAAACAAAGGAAATTGATACGCACTGAGGTCAATCAGGTCCACAACGCCCAGGTTGTTTTCCTTAATGTACTGGCTCAAAAACAAGGCCACCCGGTGGCTGTTTCGTCCCGTTCGTACGCTGGCAGAGATTAAGGCAATGTGGTACATAAGTTTGTCTTACGATTTTGTTTCCGGATTGCTGGCGGTTTTGGCCTGGAAGGCATCCATCACCCGTGTAGAAAAGATCAGGGCGGCGCCGGCATTTACGGCAACAGCCACACTCAGGGCTTCCACAATTTCTTCGCGGGTGGCGCCTTGCTTCATCGCCGCATCGGTATGCGTGACAATGCAGCCATCGCACTGCCGGGTAACGGCAACCGCCAGTGCAATCAGTTCCCGCACTTTTCCACCCAGCAGGTTGGTGGCACTGCCCGCCTGGCTCAAGCCGCGGTAGCCCTTCACCACTTCGTGGTTGGCCCTGCCGATTTCGGCCATCTGCTGCTGTATTTGTTTTTGGTATTCATTCCAGTCGAGCATCATGGTTGTTGTTTTATGCGTTAAAAAACGGGTACTACTCTATAAGCTGAAACCAGTTTCAAAGCACTTGCCAAACGGAACCGCTAAGCGGCGCAAAGCTGCTCGCAAAGAACCGCAAAGCGTGATGAAAAACACCTTTGCGGCCTGGTTCGCTCTTTGCGGTTTACAACTCCGTTGCCCATCCGGTTTGGCCCAACGGGTATATGCTCCATTTACGATCTGACCTTTTTACTTTTTGGTTACCGGCTTTATGCCTTGATTCATCGTCCCTTGCGTCGCACTCTTGTACGGTACTAATTCTATTGGGCATGGTGGCAAAAGAAAAAGGGTCGCTGCGCTTTTGTCTCACGTTTGCCATTTCACCTCTCACTGTTTTCCTAAACCCTCTAAGCACCTAAACCTTCCCACCTTTCACGTCTCACCTTTCACTACTGCGCCAGGTAGCCCCCGTCCACATTGTAGTACGCACCGGTAACGAACGATGCCTTATCCGAATTCAACCACAGCGCCAGGTTGGCCACTTCTTCCGCCTTGCCCAGGCGCCCCATGGGATGCAGCCCGATCAGCGCATTTCGTGCGGCTTCATCCAGCGAGTTTTCAATCAAAGGCGTAACGATATAACCCGGCCCGATCGCATTCACCCGAATGTTCTGCGCAGCATATTCCAGGGCCGCCGTTTCGGTGAGCCCCACCACTCCGTGCTTGGCCGCTACATAAGCGCAGGAACCCTTGGTGCCCACCTTTCCGAGAATAGACGCCATGTTCACAATGCTGCCGCCCCCTGCCTGCAGCAT
Organism: Bacteroidota bacterium; assembly: GCA_023392575.1. Taxonomy (GTDB): domain Bacteria; phylum Bacteroidota; class Bacteroidia; order Chitinophagales; family Chitinophagaceae; genus Flavisolibacter. The sequence goes on from JAEVYV010000244.1 coordinate 12,771, forward strand.
AGCCGGAATTTGATAGCGCAGGCCATAAAACACACCGGAAAGATTAATGGCCACCACTTTCTCCCAGCCGTCAACCGGGTATTCACCCACCGGACCAAGAGGGCCGCCAATACCGGCGTTGTTCACCGCCAGGTGCAGGCCCCCAAATTGTTGCACCGCCTGCTCCACCAGGTTTTTATTGTCCTCGGCCTTTGACGAATCGGCCCGGGCAAAAACGGCCTGCCCGCCCTTGGCTTTGATCTCCTCGACCACTTCGTTGCCGCCTTTTTCGCTGATGTCCGACACCACCACCCTGGCCCCCTCGGCGGCATACAAAACCGCGATGGCCCTGCCAATGCCTGAGCCGGCGCCGGTAACAATGGCCACTTTGTTTTCCAATGCTTTCATGCTTCTTATTTGTTAAGGTTACTAAATGCACCATCCCTAATACCGGGTGGTCAAGACCAGCCCCCGGTATTTTTCCAGCTCGTCTGCGGGAAGAAACACGCAGTCGCCGCCGTATTGCAGGTTTATCTCGATCATGTCGTCAATAATATCATCAACCACACCGCTGCGGTCGGTTGGTTCCTCCGACACCAGATCAACCGTATCGTCCACCACGCGGGCCGGCTGAAAATAACCCCGCTGCACAAACAGCGTTTGGCCGCGGCCCTGGTTTACGGCCCGCCAGATGTCGGTGAAATCGGACACCCATTTGCCGGTGTTTTCGGCGGCCGCCAGTTCCTGGGTACGGGCAGCGAGGTTGTCTTTGCGGATCTGCAACACCACGGGCCAGGCGGCTTCAATAATGTGATGGGCTTTTTCTTCCATCCGGTTGCCGCCCAGGTGCCCCATGATGATCTCCTTGCGGTCGGCAACTTTTACATACTGGGGGTAATTGGACTCTTCGGTGCAGATAAGCACCGGCCAGGGGTTTTGTTTGATCACTTCAAGCACCTGCTTGTCCACGATATTGAAAAACTCCTGCTGCAGGTTGGTCTGGCGACTGGCCACGGCCGCTTCGGCCGCCTGCCGGGGATGCAGAAAGGTGTTTTCAATGGGAAAATTGCCTTCCACCTCCTGCACCACACGGTCGTTAAAAGCTTCAATCAGCCGGGCTTTATCGCGGCTTAATACCAGCACATAATACTCCTTGTCCCGGTGCAGGGCCCGTATCAGGTCCCTCGTGGCAAAACTGTCGCCGATCACCACGCGGTCTTCCACGGCCAGCGGCAGCCGGGTGTATTCGGCCATTTGCTCGTTTGCAAACAATATCAGGCTTTCTAAATTATGGCGGTGGTCAATGGCCCCGGCAAGGCTTTGCAGTTTTTCGCTGATGACCGAAGCCGCCCGGGGACTGCATTCTTCGGGCAGGCGGTTGTTGGCTTCCTTTACCAGGTTTTTCAATACCAGCGGATCCTTCTCATTGTCCGGCAGGGTGCGGTGTGTGTTTAAAAGAATGGTGACACAGCAACCGCCCGAAACATCTTTTACTTTTTTAAGCGTTGGGTTCATGGCTCAGGGTTTATATGATGATGCACTTCCCATCCGTGCGGTTAGCCTTCTTTTCCCGCGCAGTTTTTAACCTTCGGTAAAGACGCATCCAAAACCGGCTAAACCCGGTTTCGAATTGCCGGGATGGGCATTGTTTCCATAGCGCAGGGATCAGCAGATCATCAGGACCAAATTTTTCAGCGCCCCTGTCTCTTCTGTACAGCGCTTCTTTCCTCTATTCAATGGATTCTGTTTGCGCATGTGTGGAACCACAGTCGTTACAGGATACGTCCGGTCTGCCAGCCTTTCTGTAGGGTATGCATTTGATGGTCTGCATGAGGTAGGAATTGTTCGTGGGACTTTGCGCTCTTTGCCGCAGCCGTTGTTTGCGTACCGCCCTTGCGGCCGGAGTACGAATGCAAAACCGCAATATATAAAGCTACAATATATTACACGTGGTAAACGCCTGGAACGCTTGTTTTTTCGGAAGCCCAAAGCAATCCGGAGTACTCTGCTTGCCGGGCCCGGTTTGGATATAAGCCTGAACCCTGTAGCTATTGGAATGCAGAAGAGCAAGCCTGCCGTGTCACCCTGAGCTTGTCGAAGGGTGGAAGGGTTAGTACCCGTGATTTGCTTTCCCCTTTAGTCCCTTTGCATCCGGGGGTGGGACCCGGTGGTTTTGGGTGCGGTGAAATCTCTTCGTAAGAAAACCTTCTCCAACGCCATCCGGTGTGGCCGGGCTCCGGTTTCCTTTCGCTGGTGCCGGTTCGTTGCAGGCAAGGTGGCAAGCGCAGGCGAAAGCCCCGGGCAGACAAATCAATCCAGCACAAACTGTCCATCCGTGTAAATCACTCTTTTTGTCCCGTTGCGTAAGGTGGCCGTAACCGTTCGGTCGCTGGTGCTGACGATATCCGTGTGCACTTTGGGGCAGCTATTATACCCCATCTGCGCCCATTGCTCCTCTGTTACGGTGGCCATGTCGCCGGTAAACGTATCCTTATAGGCATTGCCCAAAGCAATATGCGTGTTGCCAAAAGCGCCGCCCCTGTTTTCATCAAACAAGGTGGTGGCCATAAATTTCGTAATCCGCGAATGGCGCTTATCGGTCAGTGAAAACTCCCCTACCTTATCGGCATTCTCCTGCGCTATCATCTCCTTCAGGGCGTCTTCGTTTTCTGTGGCGGAGGAAGCCACGACCACCCCCTTTTCAAAGGTGAGGGACACACCGGAAATTCGCTTGCCCGAATAATACAGGGGCTGGTTGAACCTAATGAAGCCATGGGTACCCCGCCAGTCGGGAGAGGTAAAGATCTCGAAGCTGGGGATGTTTTTTCCGCCGCCGCTTAACCATTTGCGGTGCTCGCCAATCTGCACATGCAGGTCCGCATCCTCACCCTGTATGTGCAGGGTTTCAATCTGCAGGGCATCCAGCTTGTCCTTTATTTCTTCGATCTCTTTTTGTACGGTTTTCCATTTGGCCACCGGGTCATCTTCCCGCAGGTAACAGGCATCAATGATCTGCTCCCAGTATTCGTCCAAAGAGAGCCCTGCTTCCGCGGCCATGGACTCCGTGCCGTAGAGGCAAAGCGACCAGGATAATTTTCCCGCCTGCTCCTTGGCCTCCCGCATCTTCATGTACGGTGCCCGTGCACTGTTCATCAGGCTGATCTTCTGGGAAGGAATATCTTCCAGGTAATGGATGTCCGGCTCCGAAATAATAAAGAGGATATGATCGGTGGCATCCACGATGCCCTTCCAGTATGGGGTGGCAAAAAAGGCGATCTGCTCCTCCGACCCGTTTTGCAGCAGGAAACGGGCAAGGCTGTTGTCGCGTACATTATCCGGCTGGTAGTTCGTGATCAGGTTTCCCCCGGCCGCATACACTTCTTTGGCAATGGCCATAAAAAGGTCTTTTGTGCACTCCTGCCCTACCAAAAAAACCGTATCGCCTTTATTGATTCCCCGGCCATCATTCAGGGCATAGTGCACCATTACCTGCGCATATTTTTTCAAAAGGTTTTCATCCAGCTTCATCATTGCTCCTTGTTTAGGCAAACGAAGTTATAGAGGAATGGATAAGAGCGGGAAAATGGGGAGAGATTATAAAGACACCGCTGCTTTGCAACCTGTGGCAAAACTACCAGGCCTTTGCTATATTTTAATTTGCTCTTATTGTTTGTTGTCCTGACC
>JAEVYV010000270.1 GCA_023392575.1 Bacteroidota bacterium
ATGTTCCCCCCAGCATTGTCAAAAAGGAAATTCTGCCGGCGCTTCAGAAAAATCCAAACTATTTGCAGGACAATAATATGGAGCAGGTGGGCATGGATGGCGATGTGCCTAAGATCCGGCAATTGCCCGGCCCCGGAAATTCTTTGGGGCGGGTGAAGTTTTTATTCCCCAACAGTTTTAACATCTACTTTCACGACACCCCGGCCAAAAGCCTGTTTGAAAAAGACAAGCGGGCCTACAGCCATGGCTGCATCCGCCTGGCCGATCCGGAGAAAATGGCCAATTATCTTTTGCGCAACAACCCCGAATGGACGCCGGACCGCATCCGTGCGGCCATGAACAGCGGCGTAGAGAAATACGTGAAGCTAAAAAATCCGGTACCGGTTGTCATCACGTATTATACGGCCTGGGTAGACGATAACGGCCGCCTAAATTTCCGCGACGACATTTACGACCACGACCAAAAACTGGCGGCCAAAATGTTTACGACACCGCTTTAAAGCCAACAAAAACCCGTTTTGTATTTTTGCAGGCATCGGCAAACGGCAGGCAGGTTTTCTGCCTGCCGTTTGCTTCAACAATTCTGTGAAAATGACTGACAAAAAACATATTTGGACGGGAAGCAGCGCCTTAGCTGTTTTGTTTGCGATTTTAGGCCTTATTGTCTCTTCCTGCCAGCAAGGCAAACCGGCTGCAGTAAAAATACAGCGGGACACCACCATCACCCCGGCCAATGCTTATTCCGATCTTTTCTTTGACAGCGCATCCCTGGAAAACTATTTGCAGAGAACACCCTGGCACGACTCGCTGAAACAGGCCATGCATCATTTTTACATCGGCCGTAATTACCAGTACGCCTGGCTGAACAAAGAAGGCTTTACCGAACAGGCCTTTCTGTTTCAAAACCTGTTGAATGACTATTTAAGCTATTCAAAAGACAGTGTGGTTTTCAATTCGCTGGTCAAACAATTGCTCGATAGCGCCCAGCAGCAAAAAAAACCGTTGCTGCTGCCGGACAGCCTCCGCTTTAAGGCCGAAATGGGAATCACCTCCTCCTTTCTTCGTTATGCCTTCCGGGCCTACCAGGGAAACATCACCCGGCACCTTGATGACCTGAACTGGTTTATTCCCCGCAAGCGCATCAGCCCATTGGCTATTTTGGATTCCTTTACCCGTAAAAAAGGAACAGCAATCGACGAGCCCGTCAATCACCAATACCACTTGCTGAAAGAACAATTGCTTCGGTATTACAAGATGCAGCAGGAAAACCTGCCCCCCATTCCAGCTGCAGCAAAACCCTATCGCCTCCACGATTCGGCAACAGCCATAACGATCCTCAAAAAGCGCCTGCACGCCACAGGCGACTACCCATTGGAAGACACTACGCCTTATTTTTCGAACGAGTTGAAGCAGGCCCTCATGCAGTTTCAAAAACGTTATGGGTTAAAACAGGATGGCGCCGCAGCAGGAGCTACGTTAAACTACCTGAACGAATCTCCAGAGGTACGCATCCGCCAGATCCTGGTCAATATGGAGCGGATGCGGTGGGTGCCCGCCCAACCGGAAGGCGATTTTATTTTAGTGAACATCCCCCAATACCGCCTCACCGTTTTTGAAAACGGCAAGCCGGCGTTTGGAATGAATATCGTGGTTGGCACCTCTCAAAACCGTACGGTTATTTTCACTGGCAATCTGCAGTACGTGGTCTTTGCTCCTTATTGGAACGTGCCGCCGGGCATTTTGAAAAACGAAGTACTGCCCGCCATTCAAAAAAATCCCGGTTACCTGGAGAAAAACCATATGGAGTGGCACAACAATACAGTGCGCCAAAAACCCGGGCCCTGGAATGCCCTGGGCGAGGTAAAATTTTTGTTTCCCAACAGCTACAACATCTACCTGCACGACACGCCGTCCAAGTCCTTGTTCGAGCAAAACAAAAGGGCTTTTAGTCATGGATGCATTCGTGTGGCCGAGCCCAAAAAGCTGGCCGAGTGGGTGTTGCGCAACCAGCCGCCCTGGGCGCCGGAACGCATTGCAAAAGCCATGAACGCAACCAAGGAACAATTTGTAACGGTCAAAAACCCCATTCCTGTATTTATAGGGTATTTCACGGCCTGGGTGGACGACAGTGGGCTGATCAACTTCCGCGACGATATTTATGGCCACGACAAAAAAATGGCTGGCTATTTATTTACAGAATCATAAATAAACTGTTGCTGTTACATTTGCGCCATGACTCCCATGGAATTAATTGAGGTAAATACTGCGGAACTTCAAAAAGAGTTCCTGAAGGTGAATGTGGCTGTAAACAAAGGCAATCCAAATTATATCCGCCCGCTGGATAAAGATGTGAACGATGTTTTTGACCCGAAGAAAAATAAAACCTTCCGTTTTGGAGACGTGAAGCGGTGGCTGTTAAAAAAAGATGACCGATACGTTGGCCGCATTGCGGCTTTCACCAATAAAAAATATAAGAATAAGGGAGATGATGTACCCGTTGGCGGCATTGGTTTTTTTGATTGCATCAACGACCAAAACGCTGCCGATATGCTGTTTGATGTGGCAAAGCACTGGCTGCTGCAACAGGGTATGCAGGCCATGGACGGCCCCATTAATTTTGGCGAACGGGACCGCTGGTGGGGGCTTGTGGTGGAGGGTTTCCAGGAACCCTTGTATGGCATGAACTACAATCCGCCTTATTACAAAGACCTGTTTGAGTCCTACGGTTTCCAACCCTTCTTCCACCAAATTTGCCTGGGCATGAACCCCAAGCAAAAAATGAGCGACAAGGTATTGGAGCGTCATGCTACGTTTGAAAAAGATCCGGATTTTTCAGTAAAACATATTGACAAAAACCAGCTGGAAAAATTTGCCGCCGATTTTGCTACTGTTTACAATGCGGCCTGGGCGGGCCACGGAGGTTTAAAGGAGATGAAGACAGAGCAGGTGGTCATTATGTTCAAAAAAATGAAGCCGGTGATGGATGAGCGTATTGTGTGGTTTGCCTATCATAAAGAAAAGCCCATTGCTATCTTCACCAACCTGCCGGATCTGAACCAATGGTTCAAACACCTAAACGGAAAGTTTGACCTGCTGCACAAGCTGAAGTTTTTATGGGTAAAAAAAACAAAGCCCTGTAAAAA
>JAEVYV010000272.1 GCA_023392575.1 Bacteroidota bacterium
CCGGTTTGCCTATTACTGGCAGGTGATCGTGGGCCGAAAATTCAGCGAAGATTTTACCCTGCAGCTGACCCCTACCCTTTTGCACCGAAACAAAGCTTTGCAGGGAGAGGACAACGATTTGTACGCCGGGGGCATAGGCGGCCGGATGAAGCTGACCAAACACGTTTCGCTGAATGTGGATTATTACTACATCTTCAACAAAATACCGGGTACACGCAATCCCCTGTCTGTTGGCTTTGACATTGAAACCGGTGGCCACGTGTTTCAATTGCATTTTACCAATGCCATGGGCATCAACGAGCGGGCTTTTCTTTCCGAAACCTCCGACAACTGGGGCGCAGGCGATATTCAGTTTGGGTTCAACATTTCAAGAACCTTCCAGTTAAAAAAGAAAAAGAGTTAGGAATTCACACAAACACATCAAATAAAAAGTCTTGTTTGAACAGGACTTTTATGTCCTTAGCGGCAGAACTGCTATGAAGCTCCGGTTGCGTCGCACACTTGTGCGGCAACAATTCTGCTAGGCCTGATGTAGCCGCCTTCGGCAGCAGCATGCCCAAACAATATGGCTGTAACTCCGCCGGCATCTAATTTCTTAGCCCTGATTTCTATTTTCGGATTGGGACAAGCTCTTTTAAAAAAGAAACATTTTCCCGTAACTTCATGCTAAATAGTTGTTTAACTAACTAATTTTTATGACCAAACGAATCATCAAAAAAGTAGCCGTTTTAGGAAGTGGTGTTATGGGCTCAAGAATTGCCTGCCATTTTGCGGGTGTGGGTGTGCAGGTGTTGTTACTGGATATTGTTCCTGCGGAAGCCAAAGAGTCGGACAACAAAGCACTGCGCAATAAAATTGTCAACGACTCGCTGCAAGCCGCCATCAAAAGCAATCCTTCCCCCGTTTATACCAAAGACGCGGTAAAAAACATCACCACCGGCAATTTTGATGACAACCTGAAAGACATCGCTGGCTGCGATTGGGTGATTGAGGTAGTGGTGGAGCGCCTCGATGTCAAGCGTTCGCTTTATGAAAAACTAGAGCCATACCGAAAACCCGGATCGCTGATCACCTCCAACACGTCCGGCATTCCCATTCATTTGCTGAGCGAAGGCAGAAGCGAGGATTTTAAAAAGAATTTCTGCGGCACGCACTTCTTTAACCCGCCACGTTATTTGCGTTTGCTGGAGATTATTCCCACACCGGATACCGATCCTGCTGTGATTGATTTTCTAATGCACTATGGCGATCTGTACCTGGGCAAAACCACCGTGCTGGCCAAAGACACACCGGCCTTTATTGCCAACCGCATAGGGGTGTACGGCATGATGGCCATTTTTGGCCTGATCGAAAAACTGGGAATGAGCATTGACGAAGTAGATACCCTTACCGGCCCCCTCATTGGCCGTCCCAAATCGGCTACGTTTCGAACAGCCGATGTGGTGGGCATTGATACATTGGTAAAAGTGGCCAAAGGAGTTTATGATAATTGTCCTGGCGACGAGCAAAGAGAAGTGTTCCAGATCCCTGCGTGGTTGAATAAAGTAGTAGAAAACAACTGGCTGGGCGATAAAACCGGACAAGGGTTCTTCAAAAAAATAAAAGGTGCGGGTGGTGAAAAAGAAATCCTTACGCTTGATTTAAAAACCTTGGAATACCACCCTCGTCAGAAGTCCAAATTCGCTTCGGTGGATGCGGCCAGGCCCGTTGAAGATTTGAAACAACGGTTAAAAATGCTGGTCGCCGCACCGGACAAGGCGGGTGAGTTTTACCGGCATTTTCATTATGGCTTGTTTGCTTACGTTTCTCACCGCATACCGGAAATCAGCGATGAGGTTTACCGCATTGATGATGCCATGATGGCTGGCTTTGGCTGGGAGATCGGCGCCTTTGAAAGCTGGGATCTGCTGGGTACGGAAAAAACCGTGCAGGCGATGAAAGCCGCCGGTTATTCTGTGGCACTGTGGGTGGAAGAAATGCTGGCAGCAGGAAATAAAACGTTTTATAAAATTGAAAACGGCAAACGCCTGGCCTACGACCCGGCTACAAAAACGTACAAACCGATTCCGGGCAGCCATGCGTTTATCATTTTAAGCAACTATCAGGATAAAATTGTTTGGCAGAACAGCAGCACCAAAATATACGACATGGGTGATGACGTGCTGGGCGTTCAGTGGAACACCAAAATGAACAGCATGGGCGGCGATGTCCTGGCAGGAGTGAATAAAGCCATTGACCTGGCTGAGAAAAATTACAAAGGCGTGGTGATCGCCAATGAAGGCGCCAATTTCAGCGCCGGCGCCAACGTGGGCATGATCTTCATGTTTGCCATTGAACAGGAATACGATGAACTGGATTTTGCCATTCGTGCTTTTCAAAACACGATGATGAGAGTTCGCTATTCGTCCATTCCGGTGGTAGTAGCGCCTCACGGCCTGGCCCTGGGCGGCGCCTGCGAGATGAGCCTGCACAGCGACAAGGTTTGTGCCGCAGCCGAAACCTACACGGGGCTGGTGGAGTTGGGCGTGGGGCTGATTCCCGGCGGTGGCGGTACCAAAGAGTTTGTATTACGGGCTGCTGATGACATGCACCACGACGAGCCCGAGACCATCACTTTGAAAAACCGCTTCCTGACCATCGCAACGGCCAAAGTGGCCACATCGGCACAAGAAGCCTTTGAGCTGGGCATTTACAGAAAGGGGCTTGATGAAGTGGTCATGAACCAAAGCCGCCGGGTTGCCGAAGCCAAAAAATCGGTTCTTGAATTGTATAGCAGCGGCTACGTCCTGCCCCTGCAGCGAAAAGACATCCGCGTATTGGGCCGCAGCGGCCTGGGGGCCCTGTATGCCGGCATCAACGGCATGGTCCGAGCAAACT
>JAEVYV010000306.1 GCA_023392575.1 Bacteroidota bacterium
GTGCCGCATGCCGGTTTTGGATTGGGATTTGAGCGTATGGTGCAATTTGTAACCGGTATGGGAAACATCCGCGACGTGATCGCCTTTCCAAGAACACCCAAAAACGCCGAGTTCTAATTTTGCAATACCAAACTAAGCTTATGAAAAAATTCTGTTTGCTGGCGGGTGTCGCCACCTTATTGGTCCTGGCTTCGTGCCAAAAGGAGATGTCGGTTGAATCGGTCAATAATGGAAACACTCCCGGCGCCGGCGGCAACAACGATTACCAACCGGTATCCGCCGGATCGGAGTGGGAATACTCTTCCCTTATCCTTGGTGATTATACGATCAAATCTTTGGGTTCGGACAGCATGATCAACGGTATTCGGTACTACAAGTTTGATAACATCCACAGCCTGGGCATTTCACTGGTGTACATCAACAAAGACAACGGCATCTACCGGCAGGCAACAAGAACCGTTTTCGGGGGCCAGTGGGCGGAGGTGATTTCACTGAAAGACGCTGCTGTCGGCACCACCTGGACCAATACCATAACGTCGCAAGGAATCAATTCCTACCACAAGTACACCGTTGCGGCAAGGGACATTCAGCATACCGTGAACGGCAAAACATACAGCCCGGTCATCGAACTGGATTATGAGTATTTAATAGACGATCTTATGGGCGGTGGCAGCACGCCGGTCAGCATTGGTAGCGGCAAAACCTTTGTGGCGAAAGGTGTGGGCAGCATTGAAAGCTACTACACTGCTGATATGTTTGGTCTGCCTCTTGTTGATTCGGTTTACCTGATAAGCTCCGTTATTCGGTAGATTTTATGGTCATTACCGGAATTTTCAATTTCTCAACCAGTTCCGCCGTGTGGGTTTTGAAAAACAGTCTTTCTAAAAAGCTGTGTTTGTGCGGATGAATGATGAGCAGGTCAATGTCGTGGGTACGCACATAGGTTTCTATGCCGTGCAAAAAATCTTCATTTCGAATGGTCCGGTAAACAGGGTGCAGGTCAGGCAGTAAGTTTTTTAAGTAAAGCGTGTCCCCGCCGCCTTCCTGCACATGCACAATATGCATCCGGCTGCTGGCGCTTTGAACAAATTCCCGGATGGTTGTTTCGGGGATGGTGGACGCCGTGTCATCGGCCGCCAGGGCCAGATTGGCAAGCCGGAAAGATGTGGTGCTATCGGGAACCGCAATCACCGGATAATTCAACTGGCGGATAATGGATAGTGTGGTGCTGCCAAACAAAAACCGTTCAACTCCGGAGGCGCCATGCTTTCCCACCACAATAGCAAAGGGCTCTACGCCAGCGCAAAATTCTTTTAGCTCCTCGGCCACATCGCCCAGCCGGCTTTCTACAGACACCGCCAGAGTGGGATAAGTAAATTGCAGTTGCTCCCGGGCCCGTTCCAATGCCGCATCGGCGTTGCGCTTCAGTCCTTCGGCCGATACCATCAGCACCGGCACATCGTTCATGCTGACGGGCACCTGGTACACATGCAGCAAGGAAAGAGCGCCGTCGGTTATTTGCGCCAGCCGGGCGGCATAGTTCAGGGCATTCTCCGCAGAAGGAGAAAAGTCGGTAGGAACCACTATTGTTTTCATACCGAGAAAATACAAAGAATTGATGGTATGTACCTGAATGATTATGGAAAGAAGGATGATTTTCATCCCAGTGTGAAACGCTATGATGACACAAATTCAACCAACGCTTGTGGCGGGCAAAAGAAAACGTTCTTCCTCAACAAACATTGACATGACGCCCCTGGTGGACCTGGGGTTTTTGCTGATCACGTTTTTCATATTTACTACGACAATGGCCGAAAAAAAAGCAACCGGTTTGGTTATGCTCCAGGACGGCGAAACAGCGGTGGCGTCGAGCAAGGCCCTGACCGTTATACTGGGCGACGGTAACAAAGTATTTGCCTATGCGGGCCGGTGGGAAGACGCTGTAAGCCACCAAAACATCATCCAAACCAATTACAGTGTTACTGAGGGGCTGGGTAGTTTGATCCGTACCAAACAAAAACAGCTGGGGGACAAAAAAGACAACCTGGTGTTGATTATAAAACCCCTCAGCACGGCTTCGTATCAAAACGTCATCGATGCACTGGACGAAGCCCTGATCAACCAGGTACAACGCTATATGGTCGTGGATGCAAGCGATGCAGAAAAAAAGCTGGCCGGTTCACTTTGAGGCCGCTTTAAATTCAGGGCAATTGCGTGTGTATGCAGCATCATTATTAAATTTGAGCCAGTTTTACCAATAAAACATTTGCTGTATGAACATTCCTGTAGTTGACCTCTCGGATTTTTTAAGTGGCGACGAAAACCGGAAACAAAAATTCGTAAAAGAGTTAGGCAAGGCGTATGAAGAAGTAGGGTTTGTAGCGGTTAAGAATCACGGCATTCCCGATGACCTGATCGCAGACCTGTATAAATATGTGCAACAGTTTTTTGCCCTGCCCACAGAGGTAAAGGCAAAATACGAACGAAAAGAATTGGCCGGCCAGCGGGGCTATACTTCTTTTGGAAGAGAACACGCCAAGGGGTTTGAGGCGCCTGATTTGAAAGAATTTTTCCAATACGGGCAAACCGTTGAAGACAACGACCCCATAAAAGAAGAATACCCCGATAATATTACCGTGACCGAAGTGCAGGAATTTACCCCCACCCTTTTCAGCGCCTACCGCAATTTTGAAAAATCGGGTAAGGCTTTACTGCAGGCCATTGCTCTCTATCTGGGCCTTGATGAACATTATTTTGATAAGTGGGTGCACAACGGCAATTCGATTTTAAGGGCCATTCACTATCCCCCCATTACCAGCGAACCCAAATCGGCCATTCGGGCCGAACAGCATGAGGATATTAATCTAATCACTTTGCTGGTGGGAGCTTCCGCCGACGGGTTGCAAATTCTAACCAAACAAAACGAGTGGGTGGGAGTGACTTCTTTACCCGAGCAAATTGTGGTAAATGTAGGCGATATGCTGCAACGGCTAACCAATAACAAACTGCGCTCCACCACACACCGGGTGGTCAACCCGCCCAGGGAGCTCTGGGGCACTTCCCGGTATTCCATTCCGTTTTTTCTGCATCCCAAGGGAGACATGGACCTTACCTGCCTAGAAAGTTGTATAGATGAAAACAACCCTAAGGCTTATGATAATGCCACGGCCGGCGAGTATTTAGACGAACGGTTGAGGGAAATTGGGTTGAAGAAATAAGAAGATTGTCAATCAAGAAAAGGCTGTCTCCAAAAATGGGGCAGCCTTTTTTGTTGCCGTTTATCAGACTATACAGCCGCCGTTCCCATTTATTTTTCAATCTAAGAATGTTATCGGTTGGTAATCAGTGGATTGTAATTGTGCGGCTCTTCGGCTTCGACAGTTACCATAAAAAATATGGTACTATGTGTTGCATAGTACCAAATAACGCCATAGATTTGTGTTGTCAATTCAATTCAACATAAAGGCTGCCCCTACCGTTCCGGTAACCCGCCGGAACGGAGGCAAGGCCAAAAGGAGAAATCATGAACATTGAAAATACGCAAAGCCAGATGCGAAAAGGAATACTGGAGTTCTGCATTCTCTCCATCATCCGCCGGGGTGAGGCCTACCCCAGCGACATTGTGGAAGAAATGAAAGCCGTCAACCTCCATATTCTGGAGGGTACCCTTTATCCGCTACTTACCCGTTTAAAAAACGCCGAAATGCTTACCTACCGCTGGGTAGAAAGCAACTCCGGCCCCCCGCGTAAGTATTTTTCACTAACTATTAAGGGAGAAGCTTTTTACCGCGAACTGGAGCAAACCTGGCAAGAACTATCCAACGGGGTCAACGCCCTGACCAGCAAAACAGAAAACAACACAGAAACTTCAACCAAAGCTTTATAACAATGAAAAAGATCATCAACATAAACTTATCGGGCAGGGTAATCCCCATTGAGGATTCTGCTTACGAAAGTTTGCAACGCTATATTGAAAGTCTGCGCCGCTATTTTGCCAATGAAGAAGGTCGAGATGAAATCATCAACGACATCGAAAGCCGGGTGGCAGAACTCATGAATGATAAGGTTCGCCGGGGCACCGCGGCCATTACCGACACGGATATCGAAGAAATCATTGGCTCCATGGGGCGCATCGAAGATTTTGAAGAAGCCGAGGCGGCGGAAACAAAAACCACTACGGAGCAAACAACTACTGGTGGGGCCGAGGCGCAAGCCCAGCCCCGCAGGGCCAGGGGCCGCTTGTACCGGGATGCCAACGACAAGTTGTTGGGTGGGGTGTGTGCCGGCATTGCCAACTACATGAATGTAGACCCCGCAGTGGTTCGCTTGCTTTTTGCCATTATCACCTTCGGCGGGTTTGGTTTTGGATTTTTGATCTACCTGCTGCTCTGGATCATTTTACCGGTCCGGGATTTGGATACCTATGTGGGAAAACGCCTGTTCCGCAACCCCGACGATAAAGTGATTTCCGGTGTGGCCGGAGGCCTGGGCGCTTATTTCGATAAACCCAGTTGGGCCATCCGCCTGATTTTTGCAGCGCCCCTGCTTTTGAACATTGTATTTGGGGTATTCCATTCCATTTTCTTTTTGTCCAACCGGGATATTTTCCCCAACCTTTTCATTGGTTCTTTTACCGGAACGTTTTGCCTGGCCTACATCATCCTGTGGATTGTATTACCCGAAGCCCGGAGCCCTTTTGAAAAAATGGAAATGCGGGGAGAAAAGGTAGACGTGAACCGCATCCGCCTGAACGTTCAGGAAGGCATGAGCAATGTCAGAAACCGT
>JAEVYV010000328.1 GCA_023392575.1 Bacteroidota bacterium
ATGTGGTATCCTCCCTTACTTTCGAAGGATCGGGCAGGGAGGTGATATAAGTAAAGATGTCGTGCGTCAGGTAATGCTTTGCATCCGGATTGGCCATCAACCCCTCGTTTCCTTTGTAGTTTACAAAGGCATTGGGGGCCAGCGTAAAACTTTCCTTGCCATCCTTCTCAAATTTCAGGTGATAATACCAAAGCTGCTTTTTGGGATGCGCAGAATCCCTGTCGTAGGTAACCGTGTATTCCCCCATTTTGGTAGGAATACCCTTGATCAGCGTCAGGTTCTCTCCGGATTTTTCTTTGCTGTCCTTTCCAAAATCCATAAAAATCCCTGTGGTATTGTGCGACAGCGTTTCTTTTTTGGAGGAAGAGATCAGGATCCCCACCAGCATCAGGGCAAAACCCAGGTGGGCAATAGCCCCGCCGGCCCTTTTCAGGTTTCCTTTGAAGCCGATGAAGATATAGGTCCCGTTGGCAATCACGGCATACACAGCCGCAACGAGGGCCAGCCAAATGGCGCCCAAATAACCCAAACCGTGATCCCGGTAGTTGATGTTTCCAAATGCCAGGATCAATCCGCCAATCACCAAACCGGCAATGGCAGGGGCAATAAGTTTTTTAAGGAAGGGCCTGCCGGTGGATTTGTATTTTAAATACATTCCAAAACCCGAGAGCAGCCCAATAATGATGGCTACAAAAATTTGTATGCGGTTGTAGGCAAAGGCCACATCCTCCTGCACGGCAAAAGGCTTGAATGTTTTTTCCTTGCCGGTGAACAGCTCCGCCAGCTTGTTGATCACCGGAATAGAGGTCATGGAGATGATCAATAAGGAAGAAAGGAACAAGACCAACGAACCAATGAACATCCAAAACTCCCTGGAAGACCCTTCTTCTTCTTTTACAATATGCGGCACCTGCCGGTAGCGGGCAAAGAAAAGCGCAAAGGAAGGAATCAGGAAAACCAGGAAAAAGCCACGCAAATGCCATTTGGTGATTCCGTCCCCGGTAAAAGCGTGTACGGAAGTATCCTGCAAATCACCGCTGCGGGTTAAATAGGTAGAATACAGAACCAACACAAAGGCCAGGATAAAAAACAGGTTGGTCGACCGTAAGGCGTGCCCTGTGTGGCGATAGATCAGTAAGGTATGCACACCTGCCACCAGCACCAGCCAGGGCACCAGCGAAGCGTTTTCTACCGGATCCCAGGCCCAGTAACCGCCAAAATTCAGCGATTCGTACGCCCAGGCGGCGCCCATCATAATACCCAGACCCAAAGCCGCAGCCGAAAACAGGGCCCAGGGCAGGGCCGCTTTTGTCCACTCGGTAAAACGCCGGGTCCACAATCCGCCGATCGCAAAAGCAAAGGGAATGATGGTGGAAGCAAAACCCAAAAACAAAACGGGCGGGTGGATAACCATCCAGTAGTTCTGCAACAGGGGGTTTAGGTCGTTGCCGTCCCGGATCATGGACAGATAATCCTGACGTATGCCGCCGGTCATATCATAAAATACCGGTGCATTGTCCAGCACGCCGGAGTTGCGCAGCAGCATGAATGGATTGGAACCCGCCTTCAACCCAAAGATGCTGACGCCCAGCACCATGGTGGCCAAACAAAGCTGCACAAAGCTTACAACGGTCATGACCGGAGCTTCCCACTCCTTTTCCCGCCAAATAACGATGAGCCCCAGCACACAATGCCAGACACTCCAAAGCAAAAAGCTGCCCTCCTGTCCTTCCCAAAAACTACTCAGCAAGTATTTTGCTTCCAGGGAAAGGCTGCTGTGCTGCCAGGCGTATTTGTATTCAA
The DNA here is from genome assembly GCA_023392575.1 of Bacteroidota bacterium. Classification (GTDB taxonomy): domain Bacteria; phylum Bacteroidota; class Bacteroidia; order Chitinophagales; family Chitinophagaceae; genus Flavisolibacter. The sequence goes on from JAEVYV010000328.1 coordinate 1,804, forward strand.
ACTGGTGGCTGTTGATAATGTAAAGCAGAATGCCAAAAACGGCAAAAACCGAAACGGCTTCGGTAATAAAAAAGATGCGTGCCAGCTGGCGCCACCGGGCGTTAACCGTAAGGGCTCCGCCGCCGTTGTTGGTGCTGCGGTTGTAAAAACCGCTTTTTTGAACGCTTAAAAAATACGCTACTGTAGCGCCTAAAGAAGCAATCAAAGAAAGAAGCAGAAGGAAATGTCCGAGCTGGCCCGGCAACAAATGCTCACCAATAAAATTCATTACTTGTTAGTATTTAATTGAAGTGGCGCTATCGCCGGAAGGAAGATTTTTCTGGGCCGCCCCCAAATCGTCTTTGTATTTCGAAGGGCATTTCATCTGCAGCTTGGTGCATTCAAAATGGTCCCCGCGCATGTACCCGTTCAGGTCAATGCCGTCGCTGCGCTCTATATCGGTGGGTTTGGCGTTTTTGTAAATCACCTTGCTGCGCTTGCCCTCCTGGTCAATGGCGTAAAAAACCGTGAGGTTGGGGTCTTTCAACCCGTCGTATTCAACCGGCGTTTGTTTATCCAGCTGCACTTTCACTACAACAAACTCCCCGCTTTTTTCCGCCGCAGAAGCAAAGGTTTCCTGGGTGGTGAGGTCTTTGATAAAAAAAGACATACCCACGATTCCCCCAATGACAAGAAGCAACAGAACGATGTGAATCTTTTTCATTTGTGGACAGTTATTTATGGGCCAATCGCTTCTTTTCAGGTGGAGCAGGATGCCTTACCTGAAAAGCGTTTTACACTCAGAGAATGGCAACGCAAAGGTAGAGCAAAATGCCTCTCCCCCTAGCCCATCAAAATTAATTTTCCTCAATTATGTTGTTTTTCACAAATCAATAATTTAACTACTGCAACCCGGCCGGAAGCTGCCCCGGCCCTTACCCGTTTTTTTGCTACCGAAAACCGGGTAAAACCTTTGTCATCTTGTTAACGCCACATCGTTCCAACCCTCGCAAAACCTTCCTATCTTGCACCGCTTTTAATAATAAATCATGACCGATCTTTCGAGTTTCGACCCTAACAGCGCCGGTAATCCGAACAACAACATATTTGGATTGCCTTTTTCTGAAGAAGATGCCCGCCTTGTCATCCTTCCCGTTCCCTGGGAGGTTACGGTAAGTTTTGGCTCGGGTACGGCCCGTTCCGCCGAGCAAATCATGAAGGCCAGCCTGCAGGTAGACCTTTTTGATCCGGAAGTGCCGGAAGGCTGGAAACAGGGCTATTTCATGAAAGAAACCGATAGCTCTGTTCTTTTAAAAAGCGACTACCTGCGCAAGGAAGCCGAACTTTATATTGATTATGTCTCCAAAGGAGATATTGTAGCCAACAACCAGTTCATGTGCAAAACGCTTAAGGAGGTGAACGAGGGTGGCCATTTCCTGAACAATTGGGTGTACCAACAAACCAAAGAGCTTTTGGATAAGGGCAAATTGGTGGCCCTCCTGGGCGGCGACCACAGCACCCCGCTTGGTTTTATGAAAGCCCTGAGCGAAAAACACGGCGAATTCGGCATCATTCAAATCGACGCCCACTGCGACCTGCGGGAAGCATACGAAGGGTTTGTGTATTCGCATGCCAGTATCATGTACAATGCCCTAAAGGAAATTCCCCAGTTAACCAAACTGGTGCAGGTCGGGATCCGGGATTATTCGCAGGGCGAACACGAGTTTATCGGGGAGCAGTCCGGCCGGGTGAAAACTTATTTTGATGCGGAACTGAGAACCCGTCAGTACGAAGGCGAAACCTTTAAGCAAATTGTGGATGAAATGATCAGCCACCTGCCGCAAAAGGTATATATCAGCTTTGATATTGATGGGCTCGATCCAAAACTTTGTCCCAATACCGGAACTCCGGTACCAGGCGGCTTTGAAACCGAACAGGTGTTTTACATATTTAAAAAAATCCAGCAGGCCGGCAAGCAGATCATTGGTTTTGACCTGAGCGAGGTCAGCACCAGCGAAACCTACTGGGATGCGAACGTCGGTGCCCGTGTTTTGTTTAAATTGTGTAACCTGCTGGTGTCCAGCAACCCGGTTTAGTATGTACAGCGTTACCGTAAAAATAGAAGGCATTGAAAGCAAAAGGCGCAGCGCCGGCCTGCTGCATATTGTTGTGGGCTTTTTTCTGATCGCCAAATCGGCCGACTATTATCGTTTTTTAAACTATGAAAACGTTACCTATACGCTTCCTTTTTTTGCCGTAGCGGCCCTGTCCTTGTTTTACGGGTTCTTTAGAAGAAAGGTGGATGTTTTTGCCAAATACAATTTTGGCCTGCGGCTGCTTCAGGCAATCAGCTTTGCCATTCTGGGGATGGCCATCATACACCTGGGCCGAACCATTGATTATGTAGGCGTTTTCATTTTTGCTTTTCTGTGCATCCTGTTGATGTTTTCCGAAAAAAAGATTTTTAAGGAAACCACCATATTTTTTGATGAAGCCGGCGTCACCATTCCCGGCAACTACAAAGATTACCTGGTAAAATGGGAAGACCTCACGGAAGTGGTGGTGCGGGAAGATTTCTTGACCCTGTTTCATGTAAAGAAAAAATACCTTCAGTACCAGGTGATGCAGGACCTTTCCACGCTGGAAATAGCCAAACTGAATGCGTTTTGCAAAGAACAAATCGAAAAGCAATCGTCAATGGTCAATGGGCAGTCCTAAACAGGTTCGCAGACCTTAAGGATATCACAAACCAGGACCTATTGCCATTCACCAATTTTGAACTTTAAATTTATCCATGTCTCCATTCATTTTATATTCGGACGGTAAGGGAAATATTTTTGAGGATACGTCTTTGTATGTGGTTGGAAGAAGCGGCTGGGATGCCCTGCCCATACCCGAAGACGAGTGGATACCCCTGCCCAACGGCGGGCAGCTCTACGAGCTTCCGGGCCGCCGCGGAATAGGCATTGATGTAAAAACCGGAGAAATGCGGCTGTGCGATAAAGGCTGGGCCGTAGCGGCTTTTATTCCACCGGCCCATACGGGCTTTTATTTAGCGGCCTACGAAACAGCCGCCGATGCCCCCACGCTTCCCTTGTTTTGCTATACGGCCGTAGGCTGGCACAACGACCAGTTTTTCGTTCCCGCCACCCGCATCGAACAAGACATCAGGCAGGAATGCGGCGGCTTCAATCAGGATCAGGTGGCGCAGGGAGTGGAAGATTTAATAAAAGCCTATCCGCACAACCGTCTGGTGGCGCATTTGGCCAATAACTGCGCCCTCACCTACCATTGCCCGGCCGCCCGGAATTATTTTATGGGACGGTGGGAATGCCCCATTCCTTCTTCTCCGGCCTGCAATGCCAATTGCATTGGTTGTATTTCTTTTCAGCCCGAAGAGGAAACCATCGTTTCCACCCAGGACCGCCTGACGTTTAAACCCACGGCCGCCGAAATTGTGGAATACACCGTGCCGCATTTGGAAACTGCCCCCTATCCCATTGTAAGCTTTGGCCAGGGCTGCGAAGGCGAACCGCTGCTGATGTGGGAAACCATCAGGGAGTCCATCATTGAAATACGCAAGCACACGTCAAAAGGCAGCATCAACATCAACACCAATGGCTCTAAACCTAATGCCGTCAGGGCCTTGTGCGAAGCCGGCCTGAACAGCATCCGCGTCAGTACCAACTCGGCGCGGCCGGAAATTTATTTACCCTATTACCGCCCCAACAACTACCAGTTTGACGACATTATTGAAAGTCTGAAGGTGGTTCGGGAGTTTGGCGGCTGGACCTCCATTAATTATTTTGTTTTTCCGGGCATGACCGATTCCGTTGCCGAATACGAAGCCTTGCGGAAATTAATTACTGACACAGACCTTTGTATGATCCAATGGCGCAATTTCAATATTGACCCCGATTGGTATTTAGGCAAAATTGGCGTTGTGGATTCGGGAGAAATTTTGGGAATGAAACAACTCATGGAATTGCTCAAAGAAGAATTTCCGCATTTAAAATACGGCTACTTCAACCCGCCTATGGAACGGATCAGGGGCAGGTATGATGTGGACTTTGCACATTAATATAGGCATCCCTCATTAAAAAGCCGCTTTCGTTTGAAAGCGGCTTTTTTTCTTTCTGGACCGGGAGCATTATTTGCCCTCGTCAATAGCGTCCTGACAATTATCCAGCGACATATTTTTCATTTGCTTTTCGGCCGTTGATTTTGTCACTTCCATCATTTCCAATCGGGCCCTGGTAATGCTTTGCTTGATGTTACAAGCCACATAATAGGTTTGACCGGCCTCTGCCTCAATTTCAATAGCGGTTTCTTTTTTAAACAAACCCACCCCGCCAATTTGGGAGTTGATGGAATGCTTGCCTTTGGTCACGGTTAGCTTGATGAATTTATTGTTACTGAGCTTACAAATCTTCTTTCCGTTCAGATACATGGCCCAGTTGCTGCCGGCCCCCGTAAACTGACCGGTACGGTACACGTAAATAATAGCTTCGTCAGGATTGGAACCTGCCTCGGGTCGGGAGGTGAAGGAAAAGCATAAGCACACCGCTACAATGGCGAAAAGTTTTTTCATAAACAATTAATTTTTGGTGCCGCAAAATAAAAGCGAATCCTGACAAAAGCCACAAAAACGGTATGAGCTGTTTATTTTTAATCATGGAATGAAGGAGCAAAACCCCAAAAAAATAATCGTTATTGGCGCCTCTTCCGGCATGGGCCGGCAGCTGGCTTTGCTCTATGCCCAAAAAGGACACAAGGTAGGCATTGTAGCCAGACGGGAGCCCTTGCTTCGGGAAATCAAACAAAAATACCCGGAGCAAATCATCACCGCCTGCTTTGACGTTACCAAGGGCCATCCCGTGCACAACCTGCGACAGCTCATTGCCGCCCTTGGTGGCCTGGACCTGTTGATCTATAACGCCGGTTATGGAGAGGTTTCCCTGCACCTAAATCCGGAGATAGAAAAACACACCACCCAAACCAACGTGGTGGGCTTTGTTGCCATTGTTTGTTTTTGCTTCAATTATTTTGTGCATCAGGGACAGGGGCAAATCGCCGTTACATCTTCGGTAGCGGCTTTGCGGGGGAATAGCCGGGCGCCGGCCTATAGTGCCAGCAAGGCCTTTATGAGCATTTATGCCGAAGGCCTGAACCTGAAGGCCCGAAAACTAAAAAAAGACATTGTGGTTACAGACATCCGCCCCGGCTTTGTTGATACCAAGCCCTCAAAGAACCACCGCCGTTTTTGGGTAGAGCCTCCGCTAAAAGCAGCCCGGCAAATCATACGGGCCATAGAAAAAAGAAAACGGGTGGCTTATATTAGCAGAAGGTGGTGGTTGGTGGCGCAGATCCTGAAACTTTTGCCGTTTTGGGTTTACCGCAGGCTGGGATAATGTTAAAAGATTGCGATTCGTTCTGGTTTACTGGGCAATTTGTATAACTTTTGCGCCGTTAACGAGTCGGAATAAGAACGCAACAAAAGCGATCATTCAGAAATGCCTGAAGGAATTTGTTTCTCAGGCATATTTGTTTGTATACTTGATCTCTTAAACCCTGAACTTTTATATTTATATGAACAACCATTTATCCATGTCCGCAGAATTTGAGAGGCAAAAAAATATAAAGGCATCGGTGCTTACGGCTGCCATAGCCGGCTCGCTGCTCTTTATTTTTATTTGGGTAAAGATGTCCATACCCCAACACGAAGTTCCGGTGGCGGATGAATACATTGAAGTAAACCTGGGCAGCGGCGATGAAGGCTTGGGAACCGACCAGCCCCTTTTACCCGGCGATCCGGCCCCGGCCCAACAGGTAAGTTATACCCCGCCCCAACCGCCGCCATCCAGGGAAGAAGCAGTAAAAGATGCGGCATCCGAGAACGAAAACAGCCACGAAGCTCCGCCGGTTATCAAACCTGCGGTAAGCAAACCCGAGGCTACCAAAATAAATTCGGAAAGCAAAACGATCAAATCGAAAAGCACCAATCCGCAGCCCGTAGTTACGCAGGCTCCGCCCCAGCCCAAAGCCGTTTTGGGAAGAACCGTTGGCGGCAGCGGCAATGGCGGTAACGGTGCCGACACCTACAAACCCGGCGGCAACGAAGGCGTTGCCGGAGGCAGCGGCGACCAGGGAAGACCCGGCGGCGATCCCAACGGAAGAAATTATTCCGGCACGCCCAAAAATTTTGGCGTAAAGGTTTTAAGCATTCCCAATCAAAGTTTTGAAGATGATTTTAACCAAAATGCCAAAGTAGCCATGGATATTGTGGTGGATGAAAACGGAAAAGTCATTTCTGCCACTTTTCAGCCCAAGGGCTCAACCACATCCGACCGCAGGTATATTGAAATTGCGGAACGGAACGCAAAAAAATTAAAATTGGTTGCCAATGGCGGACAAAGAGGAACCGTCATCTTTAATTTTAAAGTGAACGGATAAATTTGCAGCAATATTTTTGCTGTTGTGAATTACCCCGAAACAATAGATTATTTATACAACAAGCTGCCCATGTTTAGCCGCATGGGCAGCGCTGCGTTTAAAAAAGACCTCACCAACATTCGCCTGCTTTGCGAACGGCTGGGCAATCCGCATAAAAAATTTAAAAGCATTCATATAGGCGGCACCAATGGCAAGGGCTCGGTCAGCCACATGCTGGCGGCAGTATTGCAAACTGCTGGCTACAAAACCGGCCTGTACACGTCCCCGCATTTATACGATTTCCGGGAAAGGATTAAGGTGAACGGGCAAATGGCCGAAAAGGATTTTGTGGTTGACTTTGTAAAAAAAATAAAACCTGCTATTGAAGAACTAGAACCCAGTTTTTTTGAGATCACCGTAGCCATGGCCTTTGATTATTTTGCCTGGCAAAATATAGATGTAGCGGTAGTGGAAGTAGGACTCGGGGGCCGGCTGGACAGCACCAACATCATTACCCCCGAACTTTCAATAATTACCAACATTGGTTGGGACCATACCAACATGCTGGGCCATTCGCTGCCGGAAATTGCGGCAGAAAAAGCCGGCATTATAAAAGAGGAGGTTCCGGTGGTGGTTGGGGAAAAAAACCAGGCCACCGCACCGGTGTTTGAAAAAACGGCCCGGCAAAAACAGGCCCCTCTCTTTTTTGCCGAAGAAGCCTACCAATCCCTTTCCTACCAGTGGATGCAGGACCGCCTGATCTTAAAAATCCTCAATCAGGCCACTGGTCAAACAGACTCTTTCGAGCTGGACCTGCCCGGCATTTACCAGCGCAAAAACCTGTGCACCGTTCTTGCCGCCCTGGATGCATTAAAGAAAAAAGGGTTTGAAATCTCTCATCCCCAAGTGAATACAGCCCTGCAACATGTGAAACAAACCACGGGCTTACAGGGGCGGTGGGAGATCATTCACCACGAACCCACTGTAGTTTTAGAGGTAGCCCACAACAAAGAGGGCATGGAACAAATGCTGCAGCACATACAAAATATTCACTACCAAAAACTGCATTTGATCCTGGGTATGGTAAAAGATAAGGACAGCGCCCAGGTGCTGAAGCTGCTGCCCAAAGAGGCTGCCTATTATTTTACCCAGGCCCATATTCCAAGAGCTTTGCCAGCAGAAGAACTTCAAGAAAAGGCCCGGGCTTTTTCTTTGAGCGGCGATAGTTATGAGGACGTGAACACAGCCCTGGATAGCGCTTCGCACCGCGCCGGCAGCCATGATCTGATCATTGTTTGCGGAAGCATTTTTTTGGTGGCCGAAGTCAATAAGGAATCAATACTTCAAAAGGCCTAGTTTCTCCAGCGCATAAAAAATGGAAGTTGTGTGCAGGGCCTGTACAATTTTGTTTTCCCTGATCAGTTCCTTTACTTCGTCAAGGCTGTAGATCACCACTTCCACGTCTTCGGTGTCGTCGAGGTTTTGTCCACCTACCTTTTCGCCGCCCCTAGCCAGGAAAATGTACATGTAGTTATTGGTGGTGGCCGGGTTGGCGCAAACCTTTCCAATGCATTCATAGGACTCAAACCGATAACCCGTTTCCTCCCGTAGCTCCCGTGCAATGGCGGCTTCGGGAGTTTCGCCCTTGTCCACCACCCCGCCCGGCAGTTCCGTACTGATCACACCCAGCCCGTGGCGGTATTGTTTTACCATGACCACTTTATCCTCCTTGGTGAGGGCAAAACCGGTGACCCACGCAGGATATTCCAGCGTATAATACGCCGGCATCAGCCTGCCATCCGGCAGTTCGCACTTTTCCTTCCGAACCGTAAGCCAGGGCTCGTTGTATAAATATTCCGACTCTAAAACTTTCCATTCCATAACGGTAAATAATAAACGTAAAATCCGGCCTCACCATCCCATCCGTTCTCTTAAAGAAGTGATGTGCGCTGCATGATGCCGCCCATGCCAGGCATACATACCCAGCAGCACCCAAAGCGTCATTTCTTTTTGATGTGCCGGATGAAAAATGGTTTTATCCCAGTCTTCCCTTGTAAAGTTTCTCAAAAATTCATACCAGCGTTGGTGCAGGGCATAGAGCAACGTAATCGAAATATTGATGGGCAGGTTTTGCACATCGGCCGTGGTGGCCCAGGCCTTTTCTTCGTACGTTTTGATGGTGGGGCTGTCTTCGGTATAACCCAGTTTGAACCGCACATAAGCGTTGAGGTGACTGTCGGCCACATGATGCACCAGTTGGTGCACGGTCCAGCCGCCCTCCCGGTAAGGCGTTTTTAGTTGCTGCTCATCCAGGTTGTGAACCGCCTGTTCCATGGCATTGGGTAGAAACTGAATATCAGCCAGCCACTGCTCTTTTAGCGTATCCGAATAAGGCTGAGGCTCATACGGCCCGAGGGGGTAGCGAAGATCAGTGTTCATATACTGACACGAATTTTATCGAATTACACGAATTAGTTTCTTTCAGCAAAAGAGGCTGATCATCTAAACTTTTTTTAAGAATCAATCATTTCTTTCGCCTCACCCCTCCCTCCAAACCATGGTTTAGACAATCTGTATTAGCTCAATGTCAAACATCAGTGTGGCGCCGCCGGGTATGCCGCCCGTCCCATAATCGCCATAAGCCAGGTGAGAAGGGATCCACAACCGCCAGGTGCTGCCCTCGGGCATCAGGGGCACCACTTCCTGCCAGCCTTTGATCAAGGCGGTTAACGGCGCGGTAAAAGGCTGGTTGCGTTTAAACGAACTGTCGAATTCTTTTCCATCAAGCAAACAACCCCTGTAATGTGCTTTAATGGTGCTTTTGATGGTTGGCCGGGGGCCGGTTCCTTCTTTCAGTACCGAATACTGAATGCCGCTGGCCAATTCAGTTACTCCTTCCTTTTCTTTGTTGGCCGCTAAAAACGCAGCACCGGCTTCTTTTTCTGCCTTTAGTTTCTCTTCCCGGTGACTTCTTAATTTATCTTGTAAGCTCATAATATTTTCATTTTTAATTTTTAATTTCTCATTGCAGCCCAGTCCCTCAACCTTAACCTCTATCTTAGCCCAATCTCAATCCTCCCGCAACGATTTTCCCGTTAAATGAATGAACACATCTTCCAGGTTGGCCTGTTTTACTTCTTTGGGCCGCTCAAAGCCGGTTGCCACCAGTTCGTCAATCAACCGGTCGGGTGTGTTCAGCGCCACAATCCTGCCGCTGTCCACAATGGCTACCCGGTCGCATAAATACTCCGCCTCGTCAAGATAATGCGTAGTCAAAATTACCGTAGTCCCTTTGGAGCGGATCTGCCGTATCAGCTCCCATAAATTTCTTCGGGCCTGCGGATCCAGCCCTGTAGTGGGTTCATCCAAAAAAATGATCTTGGGATCGTTGATCAAAGTCGTGGCAATGGAGAAGCGCTGCTTTTGCCCGCCGCTTAATTCCTTCACCTTGGCTTTGGCCTTGTCTTTCAGGTTTACTGCCTGCAGTAATTCCATGGCATTGGCCTTGCGGTTGTACAAGCCGGCAAAAAGATCAACCAGTTCCACCAGATTCAAGCCGGGATAGTAACCGCTGGTTTGCAACTGCACCCCAATGATCTTTTTGATTTCGTTGGGCTCCTTGTCCAGGTCGTAACCGTTTACAAAAATCTTTCCGCTTGTTTTTTCCCGCAGGGTTTCAATGATCTCCAGCGTGGTGGACTTGCCGGCCCCGTTGGGTCCCAGCAAACCAAAGATCTCTCCTTCCTGAACATCGAAGCTGATGCCTTTCACCGCTTCAAAGTTTCCGTAGTTCTTGACCAGGTTTTGTACCGAAATAATTGTGTTGCTCATTGATTGAATTCGTCCTTAAAGTATTAGTGCTTTCCGGCTGCCGGGTTTTCCGAAGCCGCCAGCTCCGCACCCAAAACCTCTTTTTGCATGCATTGTTCCAGTTCTTCCATCATGGTTTTGCTGCCCACAAAAAAAGGCGCTCTTTGGTGCAATTCCGTGGGCTGAATGTCCAGGATCCGCATTTGGCCGTTGGGGGCCTTGCCGCCGGCCACTTCCACAATGAACGCAAACGGATTGCACTCGTACAGCAGGCGCAGCTTTCCTTTGGGTTTGTCGGTGGTGCCGGGATACATAAAAATGCCGCCCTTGATCAGGTTGCGGTGCACATCGGCCACCATGCTGCCAATATAGCGCTGGGTGTAGGGGCCGCCGCTCTCCTTTGTTTTGTTCTGGCACTGCGTAATGTATTTTTTCACGCCGTCGCTATATTGAAAAAAATTGCCGTGATTGACCGAATAGATTTTTCCGGCATCGGGGCATTTTATATCCGGATGGCTCAAACAAAACTCCCCGATGGAGGGATCAAGGGTAAACCCGTTCACGCCCCGGCGGGTGGCATACACCAGCATGGTGGAAGAACCATACACCACATACCCCGCGGCTACCTGGTTGATGCCTTTTTGTAAAAAATCTTCCCGCACAACCGGGCTTCCTCTTTCCGACACACGGCGATAGATGGAAAAAATGGTTCCAATGGAAACGTTCACATCTATATTGCCACTGCCGTCCAGCGGATCGAACAGGCAAATGTATTTTGAGTTGCGGCTCACCGCATCGTTGAAGCCTACAAAATCATCGAGTTCTTCGCTTGCTATGCCGGCGCAGCTAACGCCGTGCTGCAGCACCCCCATCAACTGGTTGTTGGCGTACACATCCAGCTTTTTTACTTCTTCGCCCTGCACATTCATAGTGCCGTGATCGCCCAGAATATCCACCAATCCGGCTTTGTTCACTTCCACATTGACCCGCTTGGCGGCCAGGCCAATGTCCCGCAGCAACGAACTCAATTCGCCGGTGGCGTGTGGAAACTGGCGAAGCGACTGGATCGTAAATTCATCAAGGGTTAAAATTTGTCGGTTAATAGGGCCCATGGCAATCGTTTTAATGCAGACAAATGTAGGGTGAAATGAGTTTACGCTTTGCGGTTTATGGTTCTATCTGCTGTCGTTGCCTGGTACTCTAATTCAGCAGCCCGCAAGAAGGATATAGCCATGGACATGCCACATTAAAAAGAAGTGGCACACCTGCTACCCCCACTCTTTTACGGTCAGGTACCGGTTGTGCCCGATGGTAAAATAGCAGAAGAAACGGGACTGCATCCAGGCTCACTGACACTAAACCACTAGTGCACGCAGCATTTAGTCGTCCCAGGTGGGTCGCTGAAATCCAACAATATTGTCTGTCTTTGTATGGCTAAGCAGCTCCTTATATTCTTCCTCTGTCAGGGCTTTTATTTCTTTGAGCCATTTCAGTTGGCTTATCCTGAATTCGTAAGGTGTGTCTGGATCAAACTTGGAAAATTTATTCTTAAAGTGCTGTCGCATCGCCTTGTGAACGCTCTCAATAAACGTATTAACAGTATTCGGGTCCGGTTTTGCGGCCAAAAGTTCAAGCACCTTTTGTCCGCCGGTTAAATGACATCTTTATTTCGGTTGTAATATGCTGCAATGGTCATGATGGAAAAGAACAGCAAAGCAAACAACCAAAACAACTGTTGCTTAAAAGGTTCGTGGCTCGTCACTGAGCCAATTAGTAGTCCCACATACAACAGGTCAAATAGCAGGAAAGCGTAAAAAGGAATATTTGCGGTTTTGACACGCTTTTTCACGATGTCAAAACCAAGCTCTTCAAATTTGATTTGTATTCAAGGTCTTCCCGAATGCTTTTAGTCTTGATAAGCAGACTATCGCTTTCAATGAAAACTTCCTTTTTTGCCGTTACGGTCTTTTGTGTCAACTGTGTCATAATTTGGGTGCATCGATAATGTAGCGTGCAGCGTTAAACGGCTTGGCGTTGTGGCGATATTCTGCGTTCCGTCTGCCGACAACTGAAGCCGAATGATGAACTAATGTACAAGTTTATTTCTACTGCTCAGTAGCGTTCTGTCAAGCAGGATATACAGTACAACAGCGACACAAAAGCTGATGTTTATTCCTTCAAGCCGCCATAACGCCAAGCCGCATGTTGGGCGTAGTTTTTATTTCTTCGTTGTTAATAGCTTATCGCAAATTTCTTCTAAGTCCTTAATTAGAGTTTCAATTAAAAATTTCCTTGGTTGCTCCTGCTGGCTATTTAGAAGAAGTTGTTCGAACATTTCTTTTAATGTTTTTAGATAATCATAGTCAACAAAGAGGAACTCACCTATATTGATTGATGTATATCTGTTTTTCAACAGTTCTGTAAAATTGAATAGTTGCTTATTACTTGTTAATACAAGGGTATCAAAAAGTCTTTGACTTGTTGCGAATTGAAATAATTCTTTTGAGAATTGATGCTTCTGAAACAGTTCTGCTAATTGATATTCATCACCTTCCTGCAGAATTTTTAAGAATTCGTCACTCTCCTTTGCATACTGCTCTCTTTTTATTTCATCATGTATATCTTTTACCATTGCTTTTACTCTCTGAACCTCAATAGTTCCACTTGCAAAGTGCAATAGATTTTCTAGTATTCTATCTTCAATTTGTTTTCTTTGTTTCGCAATTGAAAGCCCCTCTGTAACAACTTTCATAATATCCTCATGACTTATAGGCAGCAAATGGTTGTCAGAAAAAAAGAAATAAAAATTAGCGATTTGCGTATAATCGTATATGCTGTATTTTCCTTCTCTTGCATAGTTCAAAACCTTTGTTGTAAGTTCAGTAAAGTCAGTGTTTGATAATTGCCTGAATTTATAGTCAAGCAATAAGCGGAAAGCTTTTATTTCATCAGAAAGTTCGACAGGATGGCGCTCTCTTAATTCGTCTTGGAACTGCTGGCTGTTAAAATAGCCTGTCAAAATGAAGGCATATATTGAAGGATAGAAATAGTATTGATTTATTCGATTAGTTAAGTATCGCTCGTAAAAAAGTTGAGAATACTTTTTCTCTCTTCTGTTTTTTTCTTCTTCTGAAAGATTTGATGTCCTTGCAATTAGCAAAGAGTAAAAATGTTCGTCTATGTTCTGAATATCTTTAGGGTTAGAATAATCGGAAGTTGTAAGCCGTCCTCTTTTAAACTCTATTGAAATGATTGCGGCAAAAAGGATTACTTCCCTTACATACTTTTCATCAACATTTTCAAGGAAAGGGGAGACTTTCCCAAGTACATGTATATAAAAAGAAATTATTCGAAGATTGTCTTCCCGATACTCATTAAGAATTGAAATAACTTCAGTTTTCCATTTCTCAAAAAAATTATAAACTGAATTGTTACTGCTTTCAAACTTTTTGAAGAAAAGAGGAATTATCTGGCTAATGTCAGGTTCGTAATTTAAAATTCTTCCGACAACCTTTTCCTTTATATCATTATACTTTTTGTTGTCTTTTTCAAGATTTGCCTCTATATTCTTCTCGTCTGCTAAAATGAGTGCTTTTAGATTTTTATGTTCTACATAATTGTTTATAAACCCTAAAGTCTCTTTTATAGGAAGTTGACAACGCTCTAAATCGTCGAAGCAAATAATGTGATTTGAAAGACTTAGACTATCAACTTTCACATCCTGAAGCGCTTCTGATAATCCTATTGATAAAAATTTTTTTGATGCAGCATTTGCTAAGTTGGCAACAACTGAAACTATCGCTTTTGTAGCCTTGTTTTCTGTCTTTCCTACTAAGGGCAGTAAGCGGAGGAAAAGTTGATATTCTAATGTGTCTATTTTACTTATTCCATTTAATGACAAATATATGGTCTCATAACCATTGGCTTTCGCAGTTTCCTGAAGCTTGTACTTCCAAAAATATGTTTTCCCACTTCCCCAAGAACCGTTCAGTAGAAGTGCGTATTGAGTATTTGGAGTTTTAAGATAGTCAACAAAAACAGCTTCAATATTAGATGTGTTCAAAGTTTAAGTTTTTAAAATTACGCCCAACGAACAGGGCTTTGTGCAGGTGGGGAATTAGTATTCCGTCTGTCCATAACCGCTGTTCAATTTAAAAATTAAAGTTCATTGTTCATTCTGTTGTTAGGCTTTATTCGTCATGCTGGAACCATAGACGATACTTGCACATAGCTGAAGTAACAACGTCGTGCCCCACTTGCACAAAACCCCATGTTGCCTGTAGTGCTTCTATGTCCACCGAAACCCGATTTCATTTAGTCTATCTATTCGCCATTTGTTTTCAGGAGATGTGTTGTTGCGGTATCTAAATTTTATCTCTGCTTTCTTTTGAAGCACTTTACTAAACCGTGTGTCACCATAAGCAGGTTTTTCATCCGGATATAGCTTTCTGAATTCTAAATAACTAACGATGAATTCTTCAAGCTCTTTCTTCCTAATTGTTAGCTGATATTCCCAATCAACTCCTAGTTCTGTTAGAAGTTCTTCTCTTTCCTTTATTAATTTTTTAAGAACTCCTTGTTTCGTTTTTCTTCCTGTATTGCGTAGAGTTCTTTGGTCATTTACCCATTTAGCAAGCTTTTTAATTTCTGGGTCTTTGTCGGTCTGGGAAGGGTTAGCATGACCGAACTTCTTTTTGTAGTCTTCAAGTTTGAAATAATTATTGAGCCAACTTTCATCGTCAGGTGAACTTCCTAAGCTTACTCTTGGAGTTTGCCACTTGAAGTTTATAGAGTTCATCTTCTTTTCTTCGTATTCTGTCCATGCAGGTGCTGAAATTCCTTTTCTTCTAAGCTTTTGCGCTGCACACCATTGTCCCAATGATGCATAGGGATGTTTGGGATTTTTGTGCTGCGGCACATGAGCATAATTCATTTTGTGGTCTTGCATGTATTTTACAAGTTCCTGAAATCTCTCTTCCCAAATTATTCTCCTTCTAACAAGCCAACCATTTTCAAAAGGAAAACCATTTTCTTCCAACTGTTTCATTATTTGCAATGGAATTTCCTTTTGTTTTCCGATGAGATACTTCAGCTTTCTAAACCAAGTATGTAACGGTCTGTCATCTGTTTCTCGACTTACAATACCACCACTTCTTTGATTGTCTTTTTTGTACTGCAACCAACGTTCAAAAAAGTATGGAAAGTTTTCTATGTCATTGGCTGTAAATTGAAGGTCATAGTTTCTGTCTGCTCGAATTTCATCGGGCAAATCTGCGTTATCTAAATCAATTTCATTTACGTCAAGTTTTTCCCTGTCAGGAAACAAATTTAATTCATCAAGTTCTGCAAGTTGTTCAGGCGTTTTATTCCTTGTGCGAATTTCGTCAACGACTAAGCCTTGTTTGCATAAGGTCTCTAATAAGGATGTTGTCAGCCTTTCAAGATTTTTGTCGGTTTTATCAAGTAAAGAGGCGAAATAACTTTTAAGCTGGTTGGTAATTTTCTTTCCCTGTGGGTCTGTCGGTCTGAAGTCCATTGACATGGCTGCTTCAACGTTGACGAATAAACCTGAATGAGTAAGATTTGTTGAGCCGATAATTAGTCTTGTCCAATTCCTTCCTTCAAATAGAAATACCTTCGGATGATAAATCATGGCTGATTGTGTATGGAAAATGTAAGTGTCAATTTCATTTGCTATCAGTTGCTCTAATGCTTCTTTTGAAGTTGCATTTTCATCAACGCCGATAAAAAACGTCAGCTCCTTGTACGTTGGTTTCACTTCGTTAATGAATGGCAACAATTTTCGTACGCCTGATATTGAAGCAAAAGCAACGAAACCAAAGAAAGTGTCGAATTTGTTGTCTTGGAATGAAGTTGCTAAGATGTTTCCAACCGTGTTCTCATTTGTCGGGTCTAAACCGTGTCCGATAAAGTTGAGCTGCATGTCAGTTAGTTGTTTTGGGTTGTCTCACTTACGGAGTGTCGCCATAGCATTACAGGCAACACTAAGATATACGAATAAGCCAAAACCACACTTTTTCACCAAATTATTCCTTTTCAGCAGCCATGGGTTGCGGTTTATTTTTTTGGCACTTGCGTCTATCCATTCTCCCTCAACAGGCCGGCAATAGGGCAACCGGCAGTTTAATCGGGTTTTTGCCGGCTGCCGGCCCATGGCAAGCAACGGCCAAAGGCCGCTGCCGGGGTTATCAAGGAAAAGCAGGCAGCCGGCAACAACGCCCCTGCCCCGGCGGGCAGCCTTCCGTTCCGGGCCGTTTACGGTTTTTTACGCCCCTGTTGGTCTTGCGCTTTGGTTTTGCAATGGACATCGCCAACAGCCGGAGGCAGCTCCGTGGTTCGGGCGGTTGGTGGTGCCGCCGCAGCACAAGGCTTAGAGGAGCACCGGCAACGGCGTAAGTAAGCATAATGAATCTCACGCTAAACATGTACACCAGCTACACACTTCTAATTATTTAGTAAACTGTTTACCGTATTACAAAGTATTCCCGAAGTATCGGCCTGATTGATTTTATAATCGTAAAAATCATCCGGGGTTTCCAACAGGTTATTGAGACTGGGTTCTGTAGAGTCGTATACAATCCATGCATAGTCAAACCCATGCAGATATCCTTTGTGCGTTTTCGGAGTGCACTTAAAGTAGCTCTCGTATGTAACGCCACCAAAAGTGAATTCGCATTTGACGTAGAATTCCCGACCCCCCAAATTTTTCCAGGTTATGGCACCGCACGTGACTTTATGATTCCTTATTATGCTTTCCTTAATGCTTCCAGGGTGACTGAAAACTATGACAAGCACCGCTGAAACGAATAATGCAAGTATGGCTCTAACGTAACGTTTTTGAAATATGCTCATTTGTATGTTGCCCTTCCAATTAGATACAGCAGCGAATCAATTTTAGCAGGCCTCCGTTTTAAATATTTATTCTCCGCCCGGGGTCTTTTCTCCCGGCATTGTGCGGGGCAGAGGCTCCGGGCCTTTCGAAGCGAGAGCATCATTCACATGCAATATGTGTTCATACACCTCTTTAGTCCTCTTTTACGAGGTTTTTAAAACCCATTGATTATCAATGCCCCTTTTTCGGCAGTGCGAAAAATAACGTGAAAAAACGGCGCAGATTCCGTGAAATCTACGTACCCAAAACCCTAAAAATGCAATGAATTTTTGAAAAAGAAAGCCCATTTTGATAAACAGAATGAGCTTCCTGATAATCAGAATGAGCTTCCTGATAATCAGAATTGTTAAACTGATAATCAGAATTGTTAAACTGATCATCAGAATCGCCAAACTGATAATCAAAATGACCAAACTGATTATCAGAATCGTTAAACTGATTATCAAAATCGTCATTTTGATAATCAAAATGGTCAACTTGATGATCAAAATCGTCAACCTGATAAACAAAATGGTCAACTTTTTGAAAGGAATCGTCCCCGGGGTAAACCGGACCGGCTTTTCGGTGAGGGAAACCTGGTTTTCTTTTACCGCATCGCCATCCTGTGAAAGAAATGACAGCGATCTTCCACAAACAATTACGGGAAGGCTGCCTGTATAGGCGGCAGCCTCAGTCCGCCACCTGGTAAAACGGGGATTTGGGCTTTTTGCTGGTGTGCTTATTCTGTTTTGTTGCATGCGGTACGGGGGTTTTCACTGCTGCGGGCCATTAATAAATAGGAACTTCGGCAGGCGCAGGTGCATCCTTGTCCCTTTTATTTCTGCTTTTTAAAAGCCTGAAAACATAAGCATCCGTTGAAAAGCCGGTCGGAATTGTCAGCCTGTTGGGTCGGTTTAAAATTGGTGCTAACGTTCAGGGCTTGCCGATGTACCGGCATTAGCATTCCGTCTGCTTGGTAAGTTAGATAAAGTTGAATAAAGAACAAATGCTTCATGATTGTTCGTCAGCCGGTATATTGGCAAACTTATGTTAGCGGTTCGTTGTTAGATTTTGTCTTGGAATTGTTTCTTTATCAAAACTCATTATTATTCTTTGACATCGTTTGTGCTTTCTTCAAAAGTCTTATTAAAGTCTCTACGTCTTTTATAGTTTAGGTCGCCATTTAATTTTTCATATTCTGCCCAAAGCATTACGTCTCTCGTGTCAAATGTTGCTGCATCTATGTACTTTTTCAGGTCTTCAATGTTTCCCTTCGATAAGAAAATAATACAACGAATAACTCTGTCTGTTTTGAGATACTCTGTTTTCTCTATTGCGTTTTTGAGGACATCAAATGCTTGTTTTGAACTCTCCCCAAAGTCGGCAGCTATTTTTTCTTTTATGTCTTCTTTGAATGTCACTTGGTGTCGGTTTGCAATGACCGCTAACTCAAAAATATACGAAACCCTTCGCCTTTCAAAACGACCAAACAGTTTATCCAACCCTTTAATTTCCCAAAGCAAAAGTTTCCGCAAATACATTTTCTTTCCCTTTCTTTAAACAATCCCACACCTTACCCTGCGCAGCAAAAGCCCATTTCCTAATGGTTTGCAAAGCCTATAACCTTGCAGGCCGGGCGTGCTTTAATTTTATTCATCTTTGCGGACTATGAAGGTTTTCAAATTCGGCGGCGCCTCGGTGAGCACGGCAGAAAGAATACAGAATGTTGCGGGGATTCTTCAAAAATACCGGCACGAGAAATTACTGGTGGTGGTTTCGGCCATGGGCAAAACGACCAATGCCCTGGAAAAAGTGGCCGAAGCATTTTACGCGGGGGAAAAAGAACAGGCCCTCCTGCTTTTTGAGCAGGTCAAACAACAGCATTTGAACCTTGCAAAGGATCTGGCCCACCCGTTCACGCATCAGCCGGTGGCCCCTCCGGCCAGCCTCTCCGACTTTTTTACCGAAGTGGAATGGCTGCTGCACGATAAACCCGTTCGGGATTTTGATTACTACTACGACCAGATTGTGTGCGTTGGCGAACTGCTTTCCACCGCCATCGTCAGTCATTACCTGAATGAGGCGGGCATTAAAAACCAGTGGATGGATGTGCGGGACATCATCCGCACCGATGATAATTTCCGGGATGCGGCAGTGGACTGGGCCTACACGGCCAAAAAAGTGGACCAGCTCATAAAGCCGTTGTTGCACCAGGGCCACATGGTTTTAACCCAGGGGTTCATTGGCGCTACCGACGAAAACGAAAGCACCACCCTGGGCCGGGAAGGCAGCGATTATACCGCTGCGGTATTTGCCTACTTGCTGGACGCCGACAGCCAAACCATCTGGAAGGATGTGCAGGGGGTGATGAATGCCGATCCCAAACAATACAAGGATGCCCAATGGATCAGGGAACTAAACTACCGCGAAGTGATTGAAATGGCCTATTACGGCGCCCAGGTCATTCACCCCAAAACCATCAAGCCCCTGCAAAACAAAAGCATTCCGCTGTTCGTCCGCTCCTTTCTTCACCCCGATGAAGAAGGCACCTGCATCCACAATAAAAACGTCAACCACCTGCCTCCCATTATTGTGTACAAGCAAAACCAGGTGCTGATTCAGCTAAGCTCCAAGGATTTTTCTTTTGTGGGCGAAGGCCTCACGGCCGAATTGTACAAGATTTTTGAACACCTGAAGTTCAAACCCAATCTGACGCAAAACGGCGCCATCAGCCTGCTGTGCGTGGTGGACGACCATCCCGAAAAAGTTAACCAACTGGCGCATGCTGCGGCGCCGTTTTTTGATGTGCAGATCAGCAAAAACCTGGTGCTGCTGACCATCAGGCATTACAACCAAAAGCTGCTGGCTGAACTGTGCGGAACCTGCGAAATTATTTTGCAGCAACAAACACAGGAAACCATACAGGTGTTGATGAGAGAATAACGTTTGAGGTTTACCGTTCACCGGCAATTTTTTTCTGTAAACTTCTTACTTCCTCTTTGAAGGATCCGGAATTTTTCTTTGTGTCATTTTTCATGTCCCTGGTTTTCCCAAAAGAGACAAGGAACAGCAAGAAAACACCACAGATCTTATAAGAACCGCTTCTTGGTTTGACTTTTTACTTTTGAATTTTGAATTCTACACCAGCACCTCGGCCAGGATGCGGTTGATTTCAGGAGCCCTGTTCATGACCATCAAATGACTTCCCTTTTCAATAACATGCGTGGGTTTGGTAAGCTTCCAGGGTAGTATTTCATCGTTGGTGCCGTGAATGTGAACGATCTTTTTGGAAGGCGGCGTGCCCTGCCAGTTTAAAATGGCCTCCATGGCCCACCGTACAAACTGCATGTCGGTGTGGCGGATCATGGTCTTTAAAATTTTTTTGTCTTCCGGTGCCGCGGCGCTGAAAAGCCGTTTGAGGATGGCGCCTTTCTGCAACAAGGAAACCGGCACGAACTTGTGCACCTTCAGGGCGCCCAGATAGCGGTAAAGCCGGGGCAGTTGCTGTGCAGAGGGAATGCTGGAGATAAGAATGGTGTGCAGGGGATTCAAATGCCGGGTGATTTCCACCGATATCATGCCGCCCATGGACAAACCAACCAGCGAAAACGTTTCGGAAGGATTTATTTTTTCAGCCAGCCGCAGCGCATAGCCGGCAAGGGTTTCGTTTTTTAGCGGCGCAATCCAATCCAGGTAAACCGGCTGACAATGAGCAGGTAGTTTTATGTGCCGGAAAACACTGCGGTCCGCTCCCAAGCCACTAATAAAATAAACCTTCACACTTTCAAATTTACGGGTTCACAGGTTCGCAAGTTCACGAGTTATAAGCCCACAACGTGTGGATTGCGAACTTCTATTCACACAACTTGTGAACTCGTGAACTTGCGAACTTTTATTCGATCACAAAACTTTGTTTCATTTTTTTGGCTACCGGTTTGTCGTTTAGGGTAGCGGGTTGCCAGGGGGGCATTTGCTCCAATACAGTAATGAGTTCATCGTCAAATTCTTCGTCCACTCCGTTGAGTACTTTAAAATTGGTAGGTGTTCCGTCCACATCAATAATAAACTCCACCACCACATTGGCCTTCTTCCTTCCCTCGGGCAGGGAAGCCACCAGAGCCTTGCCTGTGGTTTCAAGGTATTTAAGAAAGGTTTTTCCGCCGCCGGGAAACTCTGGCCACTGTGTTACCACTTCAGCCAGTTCTGTAATGTTGCGGGTGCGGTGTTGTACCGGCGCCCTTTTGGGTTTTTCCACCGGCGCCACCACCACTTTTTTGGACAAGCCGTCGTAAACATAATCGCCGTTGTTGTTGGTCATGATGATGGGCAACTGGTGGGTGATCTCGAAATGATCGTACAC
>JAEVYV010000343.1 GCA_023392575.1 Bacteroidota bacterium
ACCGTTTGCAAAAAGCCAAGGCTGCCGGCAATTTTTTCGGTTGTAGGGGAAACGGTTCGATCGGTGTGTTTCTCGGCCCAAAGCGTTAGCCCGGTTGAGTTTTGGTTATAAATCGTCCAAAAGGCAATGGCAATGGCAAAAATGAAGAGCAGGGAACCAATGCCTTTTTTATCCTGTCCTTTCGCTTTGATATAAAGAGAGATGTAAAAGCCAATGATGGGCAAACAGGCAAAAATGAAGGCATCGTTGGCCTGGCTTCCCATGATGGGCGAACCAAATAGTTTGACCGGCACCATCCAGCCAAAAATCGCCGCCAAAATAGCCGGAAGAAATACATACATGAATATTTTCGACATGGGCATGTCTTCCTGTTGAACCGTTTTCTTTACATCGCCGTGCTTGACCTTGTTCAGGTTCAGGGCCAGGATGATCAAACCTATGATCAAACCAACGCCGGCAGCGGCAAAGGCATAGCCCCATCCATACGCATTACGTAAATAGGCCGCCACAAAATTGCAGACAAAGGCCCCGATGTTGATGCCCATGTAAAAAATATTGTAGGCATTGTCTTTTAGAGGTTTTAAATCCTCCCGGTTGTAAATATTCCCCAGCAGGGTAGAGATGTTGGGTTTAAAAAAACCGTTGCCCACAATGATCAACCCCAAGGCAACATACATAGCTGTGGTGCCGGGCAGCGCCAGGCACAGATAACCGGCGGCCATTAAACCGCCGCCCAAAAAAATGGATTTGATATAACCCAGGTACCTATCGGCAATTAAACCACCAATAAACGGTGTGAGGTACACCAGCGCAATAAAGCTGCCTACCACATCGGCACCCATATCCTGCGAGAATCCCTTCCCCCCGGTTTTGTCATCAATCAAATAAAGAAATAAAATGCCTACCATTAAATAGTAAGCAAACCGTTCCCACATTTCCGTAAAAAAAAGCACATAAAGTGCTCTCGGGTGCTTTGCTTTCGTAGGTGTACTTTTTAATGCAGCCGATTGTTCCATGTAATTTTTTTTTATTAAAAATAAAGCGGTGCCTAAAATAAAACAAAATCTACATCCCGTACATAATTGCCCCGTTCTTTAACAATCTTCACGATATTCGCACCACTTTTACTTCTTCATTCATGAATATACTTTTGTTAGGCTCCGGTGGAAGAGAGCATGCGCTGGCCTGGAAATTGACCCAAAGCAATTTATGCGATCAACTCTACATTGCTCCGGGCAATGCCGGCACCGCCCAATGCGGCACCAACCTGCCTTTTGCAGCAACCGATTTTGAAGCCATCAAAACCTGCTGCCTTGAAAAAAACATCAGGCTGTTGATTGTGGGCCCCGAGGAACCCCTGGTAAAGGGCGTGGTGGATTTCTTAAAAGATGACGACTCCCTGTCCGAGCTTCTGATCATAGGGCCTTCCAAAGAAGCCGCACAGCTGGAGGGCAGTAAGGCCTTTGCCAAAGCGTTTATGCAGCGCCACCAAATTCCCACCGCGGCCTATAAAGAATTCACTGAAGAAAATTTTGAAGAAGGCATTGAATACCTAAAGCAACACCCGTTACCCATTGTGTTAAAAGCCGATGGCCTGGCAGCAGGCAAAGGTGTGATCATTTGTCAAAGCCATGTAGAAGCCGTATCGGAGTTTGAGCTGATGATCCAGCGTTCAAAATTTGGCGAGGCCGGGAAACGGGTAGTGGTAGAAGAATTTTTAAGCGGCATCGAACTGTCTGTTTTTGTTTTAACCGATGGCAACAACTTCGTGGTGTTGCCGGAAGCCAAAGACTATAAACGGGTAGGTGAAGGGGACACAGGACTCAACACCGGCGGCATGGGCGCCCTAAGCCCCGTACCTTTTGCCGATGATGCGTTCATGCAAAAAGTGATCAGCCGGATTGTGGAACCTACCGTAAAAGGTTTGCAAAAAGATGGGCTGGACTACAAAGGATTTGTGTTCGTCGGTCTGATGAAGGTGGGCAACGATCCCTTTGTGATTGAATACAACTGCCGCATGGGTGATCCGGAAACCGAAGTGGTGATGCCCCGGATCAAAAACGACCTGGTGGCCTTGCTGACCGCTACGGCCCAACAGCAATTGCAGGACATAGAGATTGAAAAAGACAACCGCTTTGCCACCACCATTGTGGCCGTTAGTGGCGGCTATCCCAACGACTATAAAAAAGGTTTGGAAATAAGTGGGCTGGATACCGTTATCAAAGACACATTGATCTTTCACTCGGGCACCAAAGAAAGCGAGGGAAAGATTGTGACCAATGGCGGCCGTGTGGTTTGCGCCACAGCCCTGGACGCTCAATTGCACGAAGCCATCGGAAAATCAAAAGACCTGATCGAAGCCATCCGTTTTGAAGGCAAGTATTTCAGAAGCGATATTGGTTTTGAATTCCTGAGCGGAAGCTTCACGAGTGAAAAGGAATAAGTAGAAATTACATTCGTACCGGACTAATCTTATCAATACACAATTCGTGTAATTCGCTTTAATTCGTGTTCTCAATTGCTTACTATGCCTGATGTTCACTACCACGACTATCTTCAGCTCGACAAGATACTGAATGCGCAAAGCCCCGAAAGCACTAAACAAAACATTGCAGCGCATGATGAAATGCTGTTTATCATCATCCACCAGGCCTATGAGCTTTGGTTCAAGCAGCTTCATCACGAAGCCGATTCGGTAGTGGCCATCATGCGCAAGCCTTCCTTAAACGATAATTCGCCCGAGCTTCAAACCGTTGTTCACCGGCTCAACAGAATGGCGGTCATTCTTCGGGTATTGATCCACCAGATCGACATTTTGGAAACCATGACCCCCATGGATTTTTTGGACTTTCGCGACATGCTGCGGCCCGCCTCCGGCTTTCAAAGCTGGCAATTCAAGCTGCTGGAAGCCAAGCTGGGGCTGAAATTTGAATACCGACACGGAAAAGAATATTACACCGCCCAATTAAGACAGGAGCACATTGACCTGATCAAACAGGCCGAAACAGAACAATCCTTTTTACAACTGGTGAACGACTGGCTGGAACGCATGCCGTTTTTTACCGATCAAACACTTTGGAAAAATTTTCCGGCGGCACCAACAGAGGAACATCCTTTTTGGGCCGAGTACAAAAAATGTTATGCAAACAGTTTGGCGGAAGCCGAAAAAAACAATCTGGATGCTTTTGAGGAAGTGCTGTTCCAGCATAAAGAAACGCATTATACTCTTTCGGCAAAGGCAAACCGGGCCGCATTATTCATTATGCTGTACCGGGGCTATCCGCTGCTGCAGCTTCCCTTCCAATTGCTGAACAATTTATTGGAGATTGACGAACAACTCAGCACCTGGCGCCACCGCCACATGAACATGGTGCACCGGATGATCGGCACCCGCATTGGTACCGGTGGAAGTTCCGGAAAAGATTATTTAAAAGCTGCCGCCGACAAACACTACATCTTTAAAGAAATTGCCCAACTCACTTCGTTCTTGATTGAAAGAAGAAAGCTGCCCCAATTGCCGGAAGAGGTGGAAAGAAAGCTGGGGTTTTTCCCCCTGTCCTCCTAAAGGGGAGAGTTAGGACAGAGAAAGTTTTTTGATCAGAGCCCGTGTCTTAAGTATAGCGTTACTGGTTTTGTTACCGGCTTTTGTACTGCTATTAAGCTTTCGTTGCGTCGCACTCTTGGGCGTTTAGTAACACTACTCAACTAAGGTGTTATCTAAAAAATTCTTTCTAAAAAGTAAGAACAGGAAAAGAGAAGAATGATGGATCCAAGTCCTCCCTTTAGGGAGACAGAGGGCATTCTCCCCTTTAGGGGGACAGGGGGAATATTGGCGACTTGATATCGTGGTAAAACAAAAAAGTCCATCCTTCCTGGTTTCCCTGCTCCCACCACTCGGTTCGCAACTGCATGGCCTTGTCCGGCTCGTAATCGTACTTGGTTTTATAGCGCACTTTCATTTGCTGAAGCTGAGGGGCGTCATCGGCGCCAAAAAAAACGGTTCTGTTTCCTTCCCGTATCCAAAAAACCTGGTGGTAGGGAGAATGGGCTCCTGTGAGCCGGTAGGAGATGTAGCCATCAATCACCCCTTCGTCATCGTGTAAAAATTTTACCCGGTCGGTGGTTTTTAAAACCTCCAGCTCCTGGGGAATAAAGGAG
>JAEVYV010000345.1 GCA_023392575.1 Bacteroidota bacterium
CCGATCATGTGGTCGAAGGCGGGGTGGATACCGTTACTTTATACCTGAACCCCAAAAACCAGGTTGAATACTATGATTATATTTTAGGCCTGCAGCCCAAAAGAATCATCTTCAACCCCGGCACCGAGAACGAAGAACTCATGCAAAAAGCAAGGGAAAACAATATTGAGCCCTTTGTGGGCTGCACCCTGGTGATGCTGAGCACCGGGCAATATTAACGGTGGGATATAGGGTTTTTACGATAAAAATTCGGGTGAATGTACTTGTGGTAATGTGGGTGTTTTTTGTCAACTTTGGGAAGAGTTCTTTTGCTGAACTCGCAACAATCCATTGAAAAACCAGCAGCTCATCCCTGCCAAAATACCGTCCAATGAAAATCTTGAAAACCTGCGCTGTTTGCGTATTCTTTTGCTTCGGCTGTTACCGCTCTTTTGGGCAGGAAAAATTGCCCTTAAATGAGCCCAACCAAAACAAGCCCCAGCTTTTTACCGACATGCCGCAAAAAATGAAATTGCGGATATCCGATCTTGAAGACCTTCTTGAACTGCCGGTCGGGACCTCCATTAAAACCTTCATAGCCGAGAATTTTAACTTCCACGGAACCGTCGTTTCCAAATCAGACCCATCCCATAAAGATGTGAAAAGCGTGGTCATAAAATCCACAAACAGAAAGGATGCCACCCTGACGTTTACAAAAACCAACAGGCCCGATGGAACGGTTAGGTACCTGGGGCGGATTGTGAGTTTTAAAAACGGCGATGCTTTTGAAATAGTGAAGGAAAACGACCATTATGTTTTACAAAAGAAAACGCTGTATGAACTGGTAAACGAATAACCATCCAAATCCAAATCCTATCCAAGCCAATGAAAAACCTTTACTCTTTTTTGTTTGCGGCATTTGTTTTTTGCGGTCAGGGGGCTTTGGCCCAGGTGCCCCTCCATAACAGCTATCCTTCGGCCGCGGCTACGATTTATCTTGACTTTGACGGGCATTACGTGGAGGGCACTAGTTGGAACGTAAGCGGACCCATTGCCTGTGCGCCGGCAAACCTGACTGCGGCGCAGATCACACAAGTTTTTAACCGGGTGGCGGAAGATTACCGGCCCTTCAACGTGAACGTAACCACCGACTCCGCAAGATACTGGTTGGCGCCGCCGGACAAAAGAATCCGGGTGATCTTAACCCCCACTTCGGGCTGGTACGGTGCTGCGGGCGGGGTTTCCTTTATGAGCTCTTTTACCTGGGGCGACAATACGCCGGCCTTTGTGTTTACCAATCAATTAAATTACAATGAAAAATACGTAGCCGAAGCTGCTTCGCATGAAGTTGGCCATACACTGGGTCTGCGGCATCAGTCCTATTACGACCCCAACTGCGGCAACAAACAGGAGTACAATGCCGGGGCCGGCGGCGGGGAAATTGGCTGGGCCCCCATAATGGGCGTGGGCTACTATAGAAACTTTACTCTCTGGAACAACGGCGCCAATCCATACGGCTGCACCAATTATCAAAACGACCTGGAGATCATTACAAAATACAACGGCTTTGGTTTTCGGCCCGATGACTATGGAGAAAGCTTTGGGGGAAACGCCGCCAAGGCCAATTTTGTCAACAACCGCTTTACGGTGAACGGGGTAATTGAAACCAACACAGACATTGATGTGATCAAATTTTCGATTCCTTCTTTTGGCCGGTTTAAGCTTGATGCCGTTCCGTTCAACCTGGGAGACGGATACAGCGGGGCCAACCTGGACATTCAGGTGGATCTCATGACCTCTGCTTCCAAAGTGCTTGGGTCGTATAATCCGGCGGCTACGCTTAAATCATCCATTGACACCATGCTCTCAGCCGGCAATTATTTTTTGCGGGTGCAGGGCAAGGGCAATATGTATACAACCGAATATGCCAGCCTGGGCTCATACAGCCTGCAAGCCAGTTTTGGCAATGCCATCATACTGCCGGTACACAAACTGGATCTGCAGGGCAGTACCGAAGGCCCCCGGCACCGGTTGCGCTGGAACATAGAAGCGGATGAGGTCATTTCCTCCCAAACCCTGGAAGTGTCTGCCGATGGAAAAAATTATCAGCCCTTAATTCAAGCAGGAGTTCAGACAGGAGATTACAGTTATCTCCCCGGCTCCGGTTCTGTGTTCTATTACCGCCTGCATGTTTTGCTGGAAAGCGGCAACCATTATTATTCCAACACCATCACACTGGCGGGCAGCAATCAGGCCTGGCCGGCACTGTCGGGCAATAGTGTACGAAATATGATGGTTGTCAATAGCCCGGCTGTGTTTCAGTACACCATAGTGGATTACAGCGGCCGGGTGGTTTCCAAAGGCCGATTGGCCCCGGGCCGAAACCTGATGCCGGCGGCTATGCCCGGCGGGATGTACATGATCCAGTACAGCAGTGATCAGGGTCAACACACCGAAAAGTTCATGAAACAATAACGCATACCATAATCCGTGCCCTTGGTAACTCAGAGGTTTTTCCGTAACTTGGAAAAACCTCTTTTTTGTATGAAATGGAGAAAATTCAATGGAGAAACCATTAATCTGCCTATCTACAACGCCGTGGAAAATGTCATCCAAAGAGAAACCACCGCCGGTTTTCACCTGAAAGTTTGCATTGGCACCGACTCCCAGGTAAAGGGGCCGGAGACCGAATTTGCCACGGTCATTGTGTTTCTGCGGGAAGGGCATGGCGGGTTCATGTTCATCCACAACGAAAAAACCCGCCAGCAGTTTTCCATAAAAGAAAGGATGCTGGTAGAGGTAGCCAAAAGTATAGAGATTGCATACGAATTGTGCAATCTTTTTACTTTATACGATGTGGATATGGAAGTGCATGCCGACATTAACACCAACCCGCACTTTAAGAGCAACGATGCCTTAAAGGAAGCGATGGGCTATATTTTGGGAATGGGCTTTGCCTTTAAGGCCAAACCCGAAGCGTTTGCCAGCAGCAGTTGTGCCAACAAAATAGTCAACTAACCAATTTCACTTCTTGGGGCAAATGTTTGGCACCCGACCCCTTCTGGCTGAGGACGAAGAGAACTTTGCCTGAAGGCAGATGCATTTAAAAGGACAAAGCAAGATCACCATTAATTAGGGAAAAACCGGATGCCATCCGGCTTTGGAGAAAGGTCTTCGGCGGCCAGATTTCTTTCCTTGGCCTGCGGAACGGAAAACGATTCGGACTTGGGTGCATACAACGGAACCAACTTCTTCGACTCTTTTTCCGCAAACGAAAAAGCAATCAAGACAAGAATAAACAAGACGACGACCAAATTTTTCTCAACAACCGTTCTGTTCATATACGTGGGTAACCGTTGCAAGATACCACATAAAGATTATACTTTGGGTATATGTGTTTCAAACGAAGTATTTAATCCGCCAATAAAGCTTAGAATTTGTTTGATCCCAGTTCTTTTTACCGAGGAGGTAACAAAATGCGGCGGTGGTTCTTCCCATGTGTTTTGCAACGCTTTTAAAAAATCCTGGATGTTGCCCGCTACTTCGCGTTGGGTGCTTTTATCGGATTTGGTGAAGATCAACGCAAAGGGTATTTGCCATTCGCCCAGCTGGTCGATGAATTCAAGGTCGATTTTTTGGGGGGATAAGCGGCTATCGATCAGCACAAAAAGATTCACCAGGTTTTCTCTTTTGCGGATGTAGTTTTCAATCATTTTTTGCCAGCTGGTCCGTTGTTTAATGGATCGCTTGGCATAACCATAACCCGGCAGGTCCACCAGGTACCATTCTTTTTTTTCGCTGGAGCTAACGAGAAAATGATTGATCATTTGGGTTTTGCCCGGTGAGGCCGATACTTTGGCCAATTCTTTTTTATTGCAAAGAGCATTGATCAAAGAAGATTTGCCCACGTTGCTCCGGCCAATAAAAGCATATTCGGCCTTGTTGGGCTGCGGGCATTTTTCAACTGAGGGGCTGCTGATCAGGTAATTGGCTTGAATGATCTCCATGGTGCAAAGAAAGCGGAAAACGCAATAGTCACGAGAGCGAACCGGAAACTGACAATTTAAATCAGCGGTAATAAGTTCAACGCCAACCTGTGAACTTGTAAACTCCTGAACTTGCGAAATTCTTCACACGCCGGCGTACAATAAAAAAATGGCGGGTCGTTTGTGCAATTGCGGCAAACCGGATTTCCACTGCTGCGCCGTTTTGGTTTGAATCATTTCTGTTTTGGCGGTCAGGTCCACTGCCACGCAAATTTGCGTTTGGGGGTGGCAGGTTTTCACCAGGGTTTCCAGCAACGGGTTGTTTCGATAGGGGGTTTCAATAAAAATTTGCGTACAGCGTTTTTGTTTGGATTCCGTCTCCAACGCTTTAATGGTTTTGAGCCGCTGGGATTGCTCAATTGGCAAATAACCCACAAATTGAAATTGCTGGCCGTTCATGCCGCTGCCCATAAGGGCCAGTAAGATGGAGCTGGGGCCCACCAGCGGTCTGACCACAGCCTGCATTTGCTGGGCCACGTGCACCAGTTG
>JAEVYV010000353.1 GCA_023392575.1 Bacteroidota bacterium
GCAGCTTCAGCATATCAAAATAGCCCTGTAATTTTCCATCTTCCCCCGGTGTGCCGTGCATGCCGATAAAAACCGCATCGAAAGACAGCTTTTGTCCATTCAGCTTCAGGGTGAAATCGTTTCTGTCTACTTCTGTTTTATGGCCATCGGCATCCTGGTAAAACCAGCCTTCGGGATTGACGTCGATGGTGTACACGTCGTATTTGTCCTTGCTTAAGTTGTTGTAAATCGTTTTTGCCGATCTGTATGAAATCGTCGCTTCGCCTGAGTAGCCGCCTGTAACCAGTGCAATTTTTTTCTTCATGGATTGAAACAATTTAAGCGGGAAAGTAAAAAATAATTTAATGGTTTGAACAGAGTTTAAATAAGAAAGGTGAAGAAAGTTTCCTTCTTCACCTTTTTACACAGGAAATATCACCTGCTTTTAGAGCAGCCAAAGCTGCATTTACGGGTGGTGCAAGTTACAAAATTTATAAGTGCAGCCGTTCTTTTTTGCCCAATAACTCTTCCACCGTTTCGCGGTACATTTCATCGGGAACGCAGCAATCCACCGGGCATACGGCGGCGCATTGGGGTTCCTCATGAAAGCCCTGGCACTCGGTGCACTTGCTGGGAACAATATAATAAGTGTCAACTGCAATGGGTGCGTTCCGCTGTTCGGCAGTTACAACCGTACCGTCTACTAAAGTATAATCACCCTTAACAGAGGTTCCGTCTGCAATGGCCCATTCCACCCCGCCTTCGTAAATGGCATTATTGGGGCATTCGGGTTCGCAGGCTCCGCAGTTAATACATTCTTCTGTAATCTTTATGGCCATAATCTATGTTTGATTGATAGGGAATTAATTTTGTGGACAAATTTAAAGTTCAGGAATGAAATTACAAGAAAGAAAAGAGTTGCTGGTCCGGTTGGGCGAGTACATGATGAGCCGCAACGAGCAATGGGAACAAGCCAAACACAAAAGTTTTTTAGACAACAACTGGTTCATACCGGAGTTTGTGGACCTGTCTGTAAAAAATATTGCCGGTAATTTTTTGCAGCCGCAGCAGCTTCAACGTTTTATTGACCAATACAAAATCCCCCAGGAAAACGCTTCCCCCAAAAAAATTGGTATCGTCATGGCAGGGAATGTGCCCCTGGTGGGTTTTCACGACCTGCTTTGTACGTTTTTAACCGGGCACTACGCCCTGATCAAACCGTCTTCCAAAGACCAGGCCCTGGTGACCCACCTGGTGCAGAAAATGACCGAATGGAACAGGGAAATGGAAAACTACATCGCCATCAGCGAAATGCTGAAAAACTGCGATGCCTACATTGCCACCGGCAGCAATAATTCCGCCCGGTATTTTGAATACTATTTCAGGAATCACCCGGTCATCATCCGTAAAAACCGGACCTCGGTGGCCATTTTGGAGGGCAACGAATCCCGGGAGGAGTTGGAAGCGCTGGCCGACGATGTGTACCAGTATTTTGGCCTGGGCTGCCGCAACGTAACCCAGATCTTTGTTCCGGAAAACTATGATTTCAAGCCGTTGCTGGACAGCTTTGCAAAATACAACTACCTCATCAATCATCACAAATACAAAAACAACTACGACTATAATTTGGCCGTTCATATTTTGAATAACCGCTATTACATGACCAACGGCAGCATTCTCTTGGTGGAAGATGCAGCTCCCTTCTCCCCCATCAGCCAGTTGCATTACGAATACTACACCAATGCCAGCGAAGTTCGGGCCCGGCTGTTGCTGGATGAAAACATCCAGTGTGTAACCGGGCGGCATCACATTGCTTTTGGCGGGGCGCAATGCCCGCAGATCAGCGACTTTGCCGATGGTGTGGACACCATGACGTTTTTACTTGGCCTCCGCTAGTGGATTGGAGCGCTGTTAACAATCTACGAAGGCCTTAGTAAATTAATGTTAAACTGGACTGGAGGTTTTATTTTAGCAAAGGAGTATAGTTATTTTGTGGACATAAGGCACATAATTTGACACTATAGATTTATCATTCAAACTGAATAGACCATGAAACTGAAACAAATTTTTTTAATTGTGGCCATCAGCGCTGCTTCTGCGGTAGGTAGCGTGGTTGTGTACCAAAAAATTTCCGATCGGCAGCACTCTGTTATAGGCTCTACAGAAAAAGGTGTTCCTGCTAATTATGCAGGATTTTTTGACGGGAAGACTGGCACTCCGGCAGACGGACTTGATTTTACCCGGGCTGCCAATACCGCTGTTCCGGCTGTTGTTCACATTAAAACAAAGATTCCGGCAAAAAGGGTTTCCAATAATCTGCCCCGCAACCGAAGCTTTGATGATTTCTTCGATCAGTTCTTTGGCGAAGGGTTTGGTCCCAATATCATTCCTGAGCAGAGGGCTTCCGGCAGCGGTGTCATCATCAGCGAAGATGGTTACATTGTAACCAACAACCACGTGATCTCTGATCAATCGGGTGGTGTGGCTGCCGAGGTCAACGTGACCCTGTCCAACAGGAAAACATTCAAGGCCCGGGTAATTGGCCGCGACCCAAGCAGCGATATTGCGGTATTGAAAATTGATGGCGAAAAACTGCCCTTCATGGTGTATGGCAATTCCGACAATATCCAGTTGGGGCAATGGGTACTGGCTGTAGGCTATCCCCTGACGCTTGACGCCACGGTTACCGCCGGTATTGTGTCGGCAACGGGTCGTAGTATTGGCATCAATCGCCGCCAAACCAAAGGAAACGATACGCCGGTTGAATCCTTTATTCAAACCGACGCTGCCGTCAACCAGGGAAATAGCGGTGGTGCCCTGATCAATACCAACGGGGAGTTGATTGGTATTAACTCCGCCATTTTGGCTCCTTCCGGTACGTATGCCGGTTATTCCTTTGCCATTCCGGTTAACATTGTCAAAAAAATTGTCAACGACATCGTTCAATACGGCGATGTGCAAAGAGGGTATTTGGGCGTTAGCTACTTCCCTACCGATGATGCCTCTGACGAGCAGTTAAAGGCGCTGGGCATACCTACCAACGTGGAAGGCGTGTATGTAAGTGGCGTAAGCGCTGAAGGCGGAGCTGCTGCTGCCGGGATTAAAAAAGGCGATGTGATCACCAAAGTGAACAACGCAAAGGTGACATCGGGTTTGCAAATGAGTGCACAGATTGCAGGCTTCCGCCCCGGCGATAAAGTTCCGGTGACCTATTTGCGTAACGGTAAGGAATACAACGTGAACGTAGCACTGAAGAAAAAAACAGATGTGGTCAGCGCCAACATCAGCACCAGGTTAAAAGCCGATTTAAGCACCCTGGGTAAGGACAAAGCCGCTAAATATGGTATTGATGGCGGTGTGGTGGTGAATAAAATTTATGAGGACAGTCCTTTGGGCCGTGCCCGCATACAGCCTACGTTCATCATCATCAGTGTGGCAGGCCAGCAGGTGTCCAGTGTGGACGATCTGACCGATTTGCTTGCCAATATTTCGGGTACGGTTAAATTTGAAGGAATTTATCCGGGCAACGATATGCCGTACACTTACCCGGTGAACCTTGACCAGTAAACAAGCGTCTCTCACTTAGCATAAGCAGAAAAGAGGCTGTCTCAATGTGACAGCCTCTTTTTTATTCGGTGAGATAAAGTCTTTATTATTTCTGATACAGGTCGGTGAACCGAATGCCCAAACCCGGCGCATCGGAAGTCCGCACATGGCCATCATCCTGATAAACCAACCCGGTAGCCAGGTCTTCCTCCAGCAGCAAGGGGCCATCCACATCCACATAATCAATTTGGGGCATCAGGTGGGCAATGGCCGCCGAACCTACGGTTGATTCGTTCATGCTGCCCACCATTACCTTCATGTTCAATTCCCTTGCTCTTTTTATCATGCGCAGGGCCGGCGTAATGCCGCTGCATTTTGTAAGCTTGATATTGATGCCGTGAAAATGATTGTGGCATTTTTCCACATCGCCTTCTGCCACGCAGGCTTCATCGGCAATTAAGGGCAGCGGCGATTTGTCGAACAGAAATTTCATGCCCTCCCAATCGTCCTTGGCCAGCGGTTGTTCAATAAACTCCACCCCCAGGTCTTTAAAGGCATGGATTTTTTCCAGCGCTTCTTCTGCTTTCCAGGCGGCGTTGGCATCGATGCGGAATACGGAGTCGGTGTGTTTGCGCAGCTGCTCCATGATCTCAATATCCCGGTCCGTACCCAGCTTGATCTTATAGATGGGCCAGGGTTTTTCTTTTAG
>JAEVYV010000358.1 GCA_023392575.1 Bacteroidota bacterium
ATACCGCTCCCTCCTATCTGCTCCACAAAAAACGCAAAAAGAAAAAGCGGAGAAATCCCCATTCCTCATCATAAAAAATGATTCGTTATGTCTGTTACAGGAGAGAATGAACAAGGGCTTCGGAAGATAATCGACCTGACACGGTTTGCCAGCCTATTTGTTTTGCTGTTGCACTTTTATTTTTACTGTTACCGTGCCTTCGAGCTATGGGGCTTTAGAGCCGACATCAGTGACCGTTTCTTACAAAACTTATTGCATACGGGATTATTCACTGCGCCCTATAAATCGAAGTTGCTTTGCGTGGGCCTGCTGCTCGTTTCGTTGGTAGGGGCGCAGGGCAAAAAAGAGAAGAATATCAGGTGGACGTATATAACGGTCCTCCTCCTTATTGGCTTTTCCTTATTTTTTGGAAGTATTGTCCTGCTTAAAGTCTCCCGATCACCTGTCCCAAGCGCCCTTATTTATATGCTCGTTACCGGAATGGGATTCCTGCTCATACTTGCGGGCGGCACCTTCCTAAGCCGCCTTGTTCCATATAACCCAGCGAATGATGTATTCAACTCCCTGAACGAAACGTTTCCGCAGGAAGAACGATTGATCCGGAATGCGTACTCCATTAATCTGCCGGCGCAGTACAACCTTAAAGGCAGAATACGAAGGAGTTGGATCAACATCATTAATCCGTTTCGTGGCCTTTTGGTCATTGGCAGCCCCGGTGCGGGGAAAAGCTGGTTTGTCATCCAGCACATTATCAAACAGCACATCGAAAAAGGGTTTTCTATGTTTGTCTATGATTTTAAATATGACGACCTCTCCAAATTGGCGTATAACTGGCTGGAGAAAAATAAAGATCAGTACGCTGTTACCCCTTCCTTTTATGTCATCAACTTTGATCACCTTTCCGCCTCCCACCGCTGCAATCCTCTGGACCCGGCAGGAATGAAGGACATTACCGACGCCTCTGAATCAGCCCGAACCATTTTACTAGGGCTAAACCGGGAATGGATCAATAAGCAGGGCGACTTCTTTGTGGAATCTCCCATTAATTTTGTAACAGCTGTAATCTGGTTTTTACGGACTTACCAGGATGGTAGGTACTGTACCCTCCCCCATGTCATTGAACTCATGCAAGCCGAGTATGACAAGCTATTTCCCCTCTTAAACACACAGCCCGAAATTGAAGTCCTCATCAACCCCTTTATTACGGCTTACCAAAATGACGCCATGGAGCAATTAGAAGGACAAATTGCCTCTGCAAAAATTGGAATGGCCAGACTGGCGTCACCACAACTTTACTGGGTCTTATCCGGTAATGATTTTACGCTAGACATCAATGACCCACACGCTCCCAAAGTTGTCTGCATGGGAAACAATCCGGAAAAACAGCAGATATATGGTGCGGTACTATCGCTTTACATATCCAGATTGGTGCGGCAGGTGAATAAAAAAGACCGGCTGAAATGCAGCCTGGTGTTTGATGAATTTCCCACTATTTATTTCAATAATATTGACAGTCTGATTGCCACAGCCCGGAGTAACAAAGTAGCCACTACGCTGGCCATGCAGGATTTTAGCCAGCTGAAGAAAGACTATGGCCGAGAGCAGGCAGACGTGATTGTGAATATTACCGGTAATATCATCAGCGGTCAGGTAATGGGCGAAACATCCAAACTATTATCTGAACGGTTTGGCAAAATTATGCAGGACCGGCAAAGCCTTTCGATAAACCGAACCGATACGTCCATCAGCCATTCCAAACAACTGGACAGCGCCCTGCCCGCCTCAAAGATTTCAACACTTTCTTCAGGTGAGTTTGTCGGCCTGGTGGCCGATAATCCGGATGAAAAAATCAAATTGAAGATGTTCCATGCAGCCATTCTAAATGACGATAAAAAATTGACAGAGGAAGTAAGAACGTACAAAGTAATACCGGATGTTTCTGATGTTACGTCGCAGCAGGTCTTGGATAACTTTTATCAAGTGAAGATGGATATTAAAAGATTAATCATGGAAGTAGTGAAGCAATTGAAAGAAAAAATTAAAGAATGAAACGGAATTAATATTTAGAAGTTGGGACCTTGTCGGTCTTATACTGGTTTGGCCTTTCAATTTTTGCCAGTTATATAGAGGATGCACAAATTAACCGTAATTGTTCCCCGACGCAATTGCACTTGCCGATGAACCGGCCGCCAGTGTTCTGCCAGCCCCGGCAAATTATTGAAGACCCCATAAAGAACAAACGGTGGGTTATCATTCGCCGGCCGGCACATTACCAAGTGCCTTTTAGACGCTCGCAAATAATACAGCCTGTCACCCTATACGCTAATAAAAGGGTCCCTTATTCTGGCTATGCTATTTTTCGATAATCATTTTCTCCACTACAGCATGGCCTAAATCACCTATGGAACCTAAGGCATGCAGGTTGTGGCAATACCAGTTTTTTTAAATAACGCAGTCCTTCATGCCCGAAGACTTGCACAACACCAATGTTAAGGAAATATGTTCTACAAAATGCCCAACTCCCTGCTAAGCCTTGGTTTTAAGACTCAATCCGCCTTGATGCCATGTATAGCACCGCCAATAGCCGGGAAAACAAAAGGCTTCCAGGATGGACAAATGGAACACTAGATTTTAAACATAGTGGATTTAATTAGTTTGTAAAACGCCAATATCAGTTGATTGTAGTTGCTGCAGGAAGCCTTCATTACGGATGATCATCATTCCCTGCCTGTCCTGCGTGATGCCCTCCTGCATTTTGTACGTGTACCTGGGACGAGGACCCTCCATTACCGTTGGCATAAAGGCAAAAAGGACATTGGGCCGGCTTTTCAGCTCCTCGCCCACTTCAATAATGTGGGTGGAAACAATAAACAAACAATCGGCATATTCCGCAAAGGCCTGCGTGACGGACAAGGTACCGTCAAAAGCATCCTTGACATTGGTGCCTTTGAATAATTCATCGAACATGATGAACAGTCGCTTGCCGCTACTGGCAGCGTCGGCCGCCTGCTTCACTCTTACCACTTCGGCATAAAAATGACTGTATCCCAAACCGATGTTATCCGCCACATTGATCGAAGAATAGAGGCCCTCCCGTACCGAAAATTCCATATTCTCGGCAGCCACCGGAAATCCCATATGGGCCAGGTAAAGGCTGATACCGATGGATTTCATCAGCGTTGATTTTCCGGCCATATTGGCGCCGGTGAGGAACAACACGTTGTTATCTTCCCCCAAAAAAATATCGTTGCCAACAGCATTTAGCAGACAAGGATGCTTCAGGTTTTTGGCATGCAGACAATTCTTTTCGGCAGGTAATGCGGTGGCATACTGAAAGCCTTTTTCCCGGGCCACATCACTGACGCTGATATACAGGTCCAGTTCATAAATGAAGCAAAGGATTTTCTCCATTTCATGGACGAATCGGGTTTTTATCAGAAACTCGAAGTAAGCAACGGTCCTTACCGGAATATCGGTATAGATATCCGTCTGGCGCAGTTTCTCCAGCTGCGGATCGTGCAACAATTGTTCTACGGTGTGCACCCGTTCTGCAAACGCACCCCCGATGCGGGCAAGGGACGGAAGGAAGTGGAAGCATTTATTCAGTGTCACGATAGTGGCCTGGAGCCCTTGGACGGCTTGTTTGTAGCGCTCATCCCGGGTAAGTCCCGACAACAGCTTTTTCACCACGGTATTGACCAGCACGATGGCTGCATTTCCACCGCTGCCGGCATCCAGAAATTCACGCATCAGCGTTAGTTGCTGTACATCAAAGGGAAATGTCAATTGCGCCTGCTGAAAAGCAGCGAATGTCCGGCTGCGGCTGTTCATAGCCGTTACATCGGTGAGCGGGTTTCGAAACATCTGATCCAGTAATTGTTCGGCGCCTTTTGTTTTTACTTGTCCGA
>JAEVYV010000359.1 GCA_023392575.1 Bacteroidota bacterium
ATTTTACACCGTACGATTTTCTGTTTGAAAAAAGAGCGTACCGCAGAATTGATCCTTCTGTGTACCTGACCGGCGCCGTAACCCAACCCCAGGCAAAGGACACCGGCTGGCAACGGGTGGTTGTGGAATACCGGGCCACGGGGGAGGAGGCTTTTATTACCCTGGGAAATTTTAAGAAGGAGGATGTAACCGGCCCCACCGGCATTGAAGGGGAGAACAATTTCTTTGTGTTGCTGGATGATTTTTCGCTGACACCGATGGATGCCAATGAAAAGCTATGTTCCGACTGGCAGCAGAACCGCGAAGAGATTTACCTGCAGGATGAACGACACGAATACCTGGACCGGCTGATCAAATACCACAGGGCAAAGCCTCTGGAAAACATAAAGCCTTCGCCGACGGTGTGGCAAAAAATCGATACGCTGGTGCTGCCGGATATTCTTTTTGAAACCGGTAGTTACCGCCTTTCCCCATCGGCACAATCTTATCTGGACAGTGTTTATAAAATGGTTGCGTCCCAACCAATTGATTCCATTGTGGTGGAGGGACATACCGATAGTGTGGGTACCCGTGAAAGCAACCAAAAATTGGGATACGACCGGGCTGCCGCCGTGACGCATGCCTTGCAGGAGAAGTTTCCCCTGGTGCATTTTGCAATCAAAACCTGGGGCAGCAGCAAACCCGTTGCCGACAACGGCACAGCGGCAGGCAGGCAGCGCAACCGGCGGGTGGAAATTTATTTGTACATCCGTGAATAGGAACCCCACAACCCACAGCCAACCTGCTAAGGGAATATGAGCTATCTTAGCCCCCAATAAAAAATTCTTAAGCAACCGAACCACAATTACTATTACTATGGAACTTCTTACAAGCTACTGGTGGGTACTCATTATTCTGATCATTGTTTTCAGCGGGTTATTCACCATCAACCAGGGATATATTGGTGTCATCACCATGTTCGGCAAGTACCAGCGCATTGTGCGTCCGGGTTTAAACATCAAAATTCCCCTTTTGGAGCAGGTGTTCAAAAGAATATCCTATCAAAACCGCTCGGTAGAGCTGGAGTTTCAGGCCATCACCACAGACCAGGCCAATGTTTACTTCAAGTCCATGTTGTTGTACGCGGTGCAAAATTCCGATGAGGAAACCATTAAGAAAGTCGCCTTCAAATTCATCAGCGAACGCGACATGATGCAGGCCTTGATACGCACCGTGGAGGGCACCATCCGAACCTATGTGGCTTCCAAAAGACAGGCGGAAATTCTTGGCTTGCGCAAAGAGATCGTAGAATACGTAAAAGAGCAGGTTGACAACTCGCTGGAAGAATGGGGCTATCATTTGATTGACCTTCAGATAACCGATATTTCCTTTGATAAGGTGATCCTGGAATCGATGAGCAAGGTGGTGGCTTCCAACAACCTGAAAGCGGCGGCCGAAAACGAAGGACAGGCCACCCTGATTACCAAAACCAAAAACGCCGAGGCCGAAGGAAATTCCATAAAAATTGCAGCGGAGGCAGAAAGAGAAGCAGCCCGCTTGCGGGGTCAGGGCGTGGCCCTCTTCCGTCAGGAGGTGGCCAGGGGCATGACCGAAGCCGCCGAACAAATGAAACAGGCCAACCTCGATACCAACGTCATTTTGTTCAGCATGTGGACCGAAGCCATTAAGAATTTTGCCGAATACGGAAAGGGTAATGTCATCTTCCTGGATGGCAGCTCCGATGGCATGGAAAAAACCATGAGGCAAATACAGGCGCTGATGGTGAAGCCCGCCGGTACGGTGGACAAACATCATGGCTGACCGGCTGAAGCGCTTAAGCTATATTAAAAGATTTTGTCAGGTTAGCCAGGGCTTTTTCAGGTGTGCGCACACCACTGCCAGGCCTTCTTGTTAAATCTCTCAAAAAGTTAAATGTCGTCCCAAAGACGGCATTTTTTTCGGCGCTTCTTTGCAGGACAAAATATTCCGTGAGGCGTCACGTTATTCAACACGTTATATTACATTTACCGCTTAAAAAGAAAAAATTCGTATGATAAACCTGCTACAAGTTGGCGATACCTTAACTCAAGCTGCAACCTCTCATGCCGACATTAACAAAGATGGAAGTATCAGTTTAGGCGAATTGTTGACGATGGGCGGATGGATCATGATCCCGCTGATGCTGCTTTTCTTGGTAACCGTTTTTGTTTTCTTTGAGCGGTTTATCACCATTCCCAGGGCGTCCCGCATCGAAGGCAATTTCATGAACATTATCCGCGACCACATCATGAGCGGCAACGTGAGTGCGGCCCGCAGCTTTGCAAAAAACACCAACAACCCCGTAGCCCGCATCATCGACAAAGGCATTCAGCGCATCGGCAAGCCCATTGACGGCATTGAGAAAAGCATGGAAAACGTGGGCCGGCTGGAATTGTACAATATGGAGCGCAACCTCTCGGTATTGTCGCTGATTGCCGGCATTGCGCCCATGTTCGGGTTCCTGGGAACCATTGTGGGGATGTTTCAGTTGTTTTACAACCTGGCAGCCACCGGCGACTTTACCATCCAAACCATGGCCAACGGTATCTATACAAAAATGATTACGTCGGCAGCGGGTTTGATCATTGGTTTGCTGGCTTACATCGCCCATAATTTTTTGAGTACGCAGGTGGATAAAACAGCCAACAAAATGGAAGCTTCCAGTGCAGAATTTATCGATATTCTGCAAGAACCTACACGGTAGTTTGGGTTATGTACCCGGCTACAGGGCTACTACGAAACTTCTGTTGCGTCGCACACTTGTACTGGTGGACCGCTAAGCAGCAGGCAAAAACGAAGCAAGAAACATGAACATTCGCAGAAAATTAAGAGCTCATACCGAGATACACACAGGACCGCTGAATGATATCTTATTCATCCTGTTGCTTTTCTTTTTGATTGCCTCCACGCTGGCCAATCCCAACCTGGTGAAGGTGAACAACCCCAAGGGGTCAAAGGATATGAAGGCCAAGCAAAACATCATTGTTTCGGTAAACAAAGAGCACCAGTATTTTTTAGGGCAGCAGCCGGTTGATTATGCCCACATGGACAGCCTGCTGAAACACCAGATCGAAAATGCCCGCAAAATAGTGGACACACCTTCCGTGGTGATCAACGCCGATACGATTGCGTATTGGGGCGAGGTGTTCAAGATCATGAACATTGCCAAAAAATACAATGCAAAAGTTGGTGTGCATGTAAAATAGAAAATCAGCGTCTGCAAGCCTGAGATCTGATCGATCAGCCCCGATTTAACGCCTTGTGCGATGGTGGTTTGCTGCCCAGCAAAACATTCGCTATAAAGCCTTGACCGCTTTTACCATCCTGTCTTTTCCCTGCATATCTTTTTTTAATTCAACGTGTTCATATCCCTGCTGTTGAAAAAGACGCACCACGGCTTGCCCCAGGTTTTCATGTATCTCCATATAAATGCAGCCGTTGGGGTGCAGCCGTTGTTTTCCAAACTTTGCCAGGGCGGTATAAAAAACAAGGGCATTGTCGTCCGGAACAAAAAGAGCCGTGTGGGGCTCGTGGGCAACCACGTTGGGATTCATTTCCTCCTTGTCTTTTAAGGGTATGTACGGCGGATTGCTGACCACAATATCTATCCTGGGCAGTGATTTTTGTTGGTTGTCATCCAAAAAATTTACACCCTGAAAATCCACACGAATGTCTAAGGCCGCCCCGTTTCTGCGGGCTACATTTAAGGCCTCTTCGCTCACATCGCAACCCCATACTTCGGCCCTGGGCATTGCTTTTTTCAGCGCCAGGGCAATGCAGCCGCTGCCGGTGCCCACGTCCAGGATTTTTAACGCCCTTGTTTCATCGGCTTCTGTGGGTCTTTTTTCAAAAACATCTTTGCCCCAAGCCCTGACCTCGTGAACAATCCACTCCACCAGTTCTTCGGTCTCTGGCCTGGGAATCAACACAGCTTTGTTCACAAACAACTCCATGCCATAAAACCAGGCTTTGCTCATCACATACTGTACGGGCTCGTGTTGCAGCAAACGCTCTGTGTCCTGCTGCCATTGCTGCAATTGGTGCGGGGACAGCCCTTCTTCTTTGCGCAAAAGCCTGTCGGATTTGGACAGGGAGGTAATGTGTTCCATGGCCAGATCGGCGATGCTCCTGGCTTCGCCTTCATCATAGATGCTGCTTAGCTTTTCTTTGAGCAGCCTTTCTGCTTCGGCAATTTTCATAATTCAAACTTAAACCATGTTGGCATAAATTTGCCCATTGCGATCGAATGGACGGACTATCCCACGAAATATACATGCATCGTTGCCTGCAGCTGGCCAAACTGGGCAGCGGCGCCGTTGCGCCCAATCCTATGGTGGGGGCCGTGCTGGTGCATAAGGGTATGATCATCGGCGAGGGATATCATCAAAAATACGGAGAGGCGCATGCCGAGGTAAACTGCCTCAACTCCGTGGGCGCTGAGCACCGGCAACTAATCGAACAGTCCACTTTATATGTATCGTTGGAGCCTTGCGCCCATTTTGGCAAAACGCCTCCCTGCGCAGATCTGATCGTTCGAAGCCGCATTCCTAGAGTAGTGGTGGGCTGCAGAGACCCTTTCGTGCAGGTGGCCGGTAAAGGCATTGAAAATTTAAACGCCGCCGGTGTGGAAGTTGTGCCGGGGGTGTTGGAAAACGAATGCCGGCAGTTAAACA
The DNA here is from genome assembly GCA_023392575.1 of Bacteroidota bacterium. GTDB lineage: Bacteria > Bacteroidota > Bacteroidia > Chitinophagales > Chitinophagaceae > Flavisolibacter. The sequence continues at coordinate 4,692 of JAEVYV010000359.1, forward strand.
AACGGTTTTTTGCCTTTCACACAAAGCACCGTCCTTATGTCGTTTTGAAATGGGCCCAAACGGCAGATCAAAAAATGGCGAATGCCGGCAGTGATCGATTGCACATCACCAACGAATACAGCAACCGAATGGTACACAAA
>JAEVYV010000374.1 GCA_023392575.1 Bacteroidota bacterium
AATAAAAACCATACGAGCAAAAGAAAGCAACTACTCCAATTTCCAAGGTGTGTGGTAGGGGTTTTTTGAAGCATAGATAGGTGTATTCTTTACTGAAGTTAGGAAGTTTCTTATTGGTTTGGTTAAAGAGCAGGTCTAAAAACCTCTGCGGTTTCAGGGACTGAAAATCTAAAATCTAACCTGATTTAGACCAAAATCTTATTTTTTATAAAGGTAATTACTTATGTAGTATATTATTGACTATCAATAACTTAATTGAATTATAGTAGTTTTTCTTAAAAAAAATCAGTAAAAATACTTGCATTTAAGGGCGGCGGATGATAGTTTTGCTGGCGTGATAAATAAATAGGTGTTTAACCTTAAATTGAATACTTGATTTGTTTACTCGTCCTAAGAAAATAACTTAATCCGTTTTATGAAACACTTCTGCCTAACTGCTCTTTTTATCACCGCATTTTTTTGCTCTTATGCTGTTTCCAATACGGTGTCTGTTAACGGCGGCCGCTGGAGTCAGCCGGCTACCTGGTCCCAGGGTAGGGTGCCTGCCAGTGGTGATACCTTGATGATTCCTGCAAACTATACTTTGGTCATCGACAACAACCTGAATATTGTTACCTGGACTTTTGTGATTAAGATCTACGGTACGTTGAACTTGAATGTCGGCAAGCTGGATATTGGACCTGCTAGCGTCATTACCATATACGACGGTGGAAAAATTACCAGTCAAAAGGAAAATAACGGAGATAAAATACTAATCGGAGGGGTTTCAAAGTATCTCGGCAGTAATGGCACCATCTATGGCCCAGCCTTTGCATCTGCGGCTACTGGTGCGGCTCCTCAGGGTTTTATAGGCGGTGCGGCCCTGATTACCTTGCCGGTCAAGTTCGTTAGCTTCAGCTTGACCCGTAAGGGAAGTGATGTGTTGGTGCAATGGGCTACCTCGGAAGAAGTGAATGCCTACCGCTACGAGGTGGAACGCAGTTTCGATGCCCGTGCCTGGCAGACAGTGGCCTACCTTTCGGCAGCGGGCAATAGCCGCAGCCTGAACCAGTATGCCTATACGGACAAGAATATAGGATCGAGAAGCGCTTACTACCGGGTAAAGCAAGTGGATGGTAACGGTAATTTCTCCTTCACCACCGTTCAAGTAATTAAGGCCGAAACCCTGAACGGGGATATTAAAGTAGCGGCTGCTCCCAACAAACTGGTTTTGGATTTTCCTCAGGAAATAAAAAATGGGGTTTCTGTACGGTTGATTTCATTAAACGGCCAGGTGATCAAAGAACAAAGGATTGAGCGGGCTCATGGGCAGGTAATCCTGAGCACTTCGGCCCGGGGCAATTATTTTGTTTCGGTAAGCAATGGTCAGGACATCAGCATGACCCGTCAGGTAGTGTTATAAAATATTTTTTTTCGGACAACAACATGGCCCCTGGTACGATTACCGGGGGTTATTATTTTGCCTGGTGATCGTTATCAGATGACGAATAATGCTACTTAAGAACTTGCCTCCTGGCAAAGCTCTATTAAAACGCCATTGGTGGATTTGGGATGAAGGAAGCAAACCAGCTTGTTATCGGCGCCGCGTTTGGGTTCGGGGGTCAGCAAAACAAAGCCTTCTTTTTGCAGCCGGGCCATTTCCTGCCAAATGTCTGCCACCTCAAAAGCAATGTGGTGGAGGCCTTCTCCTTTTTTGTCGAGGAACTTTGCAATCACTCCCTCCTCGGCGCTTGACTCCAGCAGTTCAATCTTGGTGTCGCCTTTTTGAAAAAAAGCCGTATGGACGTTTTCAGAGGCCACCGTTTCGGTTTTATAACAAGCGGTATCCAACAGTTTTTCAAACAGGGGGACAGAGGCCGATAAGGACCTGACCGCAATTCCTATGTGTTCAACTTTCAGCATCGTGAATGGTTTACAAAGCCGTGTAAAAGTAAGGACTGGCTTTTACACGGCTTTCGGCAAACGCCGCTTTTGGGGTAAATTTGCCGATACGAAAGGCACAGCATGTTGAAACTACCCGTTTACCTGGATTATAACGCCACTACACCCTGCGACCCAAGGGTGGTGGAAGCCATGTTGCCGTACTTTACCCAAAACTTTGGAAATGCGGCCAGCCGCAGCCATTCCTTTGGCTGGCAGGCGGAAGAAGCAGTGGAGTATGCCCGGGAGCAGGTGGCCCGCCTGATTGGCTCCGAACCCAAAGAGATCGTTTTTACCTCGGGTGCCACCGAGGCCGACAACCTGGCGTTAAAAGGCGTTTTTGAAATGTATGCCGGCAAGGGCAATCATATCATTACTTCAGCCATCGAACACAAGGCTGTGTTAGATACCTGCAGGCATTTGCAGAAGCAAGGCGCCGAGGTTACTTATTTGGGGGTGAAAGCAAACGGCTTGATTGACCCGCAGGAGCTGGAGGCCGCCATCAAACCCACCACCATTCTGATTGCCCTGATGTACGCCAATAATGAACTGGGCACCCTCATGCCCATAAAAGAAATTGGTGCGGTGGCTAAAAAACACGGAGTCTTGTTTTTTAGCGATGCGGCACAGGCTGTAGGCAAAATTCCGGTTGATGTCAACGCGGACGGCGTGGACCTCTTGTCCCTGTCGGCTCATAAAATGTATGGTCCCAAAGGCGTGGGGGCCTTGTACGTGCGGCGCAAAGCCCCCCGGGTACGGCTAACGGCGCAAATGGACGGCGGGGGCCATGAAAAAGGCCTGCGCAGCGGCACGCTGAACGTGCCGGGTATTGTTGGTTTGGGTACGGCCGCGGAATTGTGCGGTAAGGAAATGCAGCAGGACGCTAAACGTCTAAGCCTGCTGCGGGACAAACTGGAAACCGCCCTGCTAGCCCTGAACGAAACTTATGTAAACGGCGATCCAAAACATCGTCTGCCGCAGGTCAGCAATCTTTCGTTTAGGGGCGTGGATGGGGAAGGGTTGTTGATGGGCGTCAATAAAGAAATAGCGCTTTCTTCCGGCTCGGCCTGTACGTCGGCTTCTCTGGAGCCTTCTTATGTGTTAAAGGCCTTGGGGCTGGACGATGATCTGGCACATAGTTCGCTTCGCTTTGGTTTGGGGCGGTACACCACCGAAGAAGAGATTGATTATACCATTGAGCGGATTTCAGCCCAGGTAAGGCAATTGCGGGAAATGTATCAACACAGTGTGAAAATACACCAGCGCTGATGTGCCGTACGTTCAAATTTGCTAATTTCAAATTTTGGAATTGAGATATGACAACAACAGATAACGCAATACATGTTAGTGAAAAGGCAAAACAAAGGGTTTTGCAGCTCATGCAGGATGCCGGTATTGCCAACGACCCCTCTTATTTTTTACGGGTTAGTGTGGTGGGTGGCGGCTGTTCCGGCTTAAGCTATAAAATGGATTTTGATAACGAAATAAAATCAGCCGATCAGGTATTTGAAGACAACGGGGTAAAAGTGGTTACGGACTTAAAGAGTTTTTTGTACCTGGTAAATACGGTGCTTGAGTTCTCCGACGGTTTGAACGGCAAGGGATTTTATTTCAACAATCCCAATGCCACCCGAACCTGTGGGTGCGGAGAAAGCTTTGCGGTTTAATGCGACCGGTTTCGCCATACCAATCCTGCTTCACACAAATTGAAGCAGGATTTTTTTTGACTATGGCTTTAACAGGCAAACAAGCGGAGCGATAAATATCTTCGGGCTCCGCTTGGTTGTGCGGCGGCCTTGCTCCTGATTCTGGTTTCGTTTGTGCAATACGGTTGCTGTTCCTTTTTTGTTATTTTTTATTTTGCGTTTTACATTCTGAATTTTAGAGTTTACTTTTCCCCCATGTGGCCTGTTTGTAAAAAAGAATTAAGACAGTTTTTCAGCAACCTTACCGGTTATATTGCCATCATTGTTTTTTTGCTGGTCAACGGTTTGGTGTTGTTTGTTTTTCGAAACAATATTTTGGAAACCGGATATGCAACCCTGAACGATTTTTTTTCTTTTGCTCCCTGGGTTTTGTTGTTTTTGATTTCAGCCATTACCATGCGCAGCTTCTCCGACGAATTTAAAAGCGGCACATTCGAGATTTTGCAGACCCGCCCCATCAGCAACTGGCAAATTGTAACGGGCAAGTTCACCGGAAGCCTGGCGGTGGCGGTAATTGCCTTGCTTCCAACCCTGGTTTATTATTTTGCCATTAACCATTTGGCCTCAACCACCGGTATCGACTCCGGTGCGGCGGCCGGCTCGTATCTGGGTCTCTTGTTGTTAACGGCTGTTTTCACGGCCATTGGCATTTGTGCCAGCAGCTTTACCTCCAATTCGGTTGTGGCCTTTATCCTCAGCCTCCTTGCCTGCGTGTTGCTTTATTTTGGGTTTAGCGCCATCAGCCAGTTGCCGGTTTTCAGCAATGGTTGGGATTACTACATCGAGATGCTGGGCATCAGTTTTCATTACCAAAGCATCAGCCGCGGCGTAGTGGACACCCGCGACCTGGTGTATTTTCTAAGCCTCATTGTGTTCTTTTTATTAGTGACGAAGCAAAACTTACAAAAACGATAATGACCAGACGACGTAATACCATTTGGTGGACCGGATTGATAGTTGGATTGGTTGCCGTTAATTATATCGCAGCTGTTTTTCACCAGCGGTTCGACCTTACCGAAGACAAGCGGTACTCGATCACCCCCGCCACCAAAACCCTTTTGCAAGAACTGGAGGGAGAGCTGTCCGTTACCGTTTTTTTGAAAGGCGATTTCCCTTCCGAATTCAGAAAATTAAGCACGGCCACCAACGATTTTTTACGGGTGTTCCGGGAAACGGGCGGGGCTAAAATCAAATACCGCTTTGTTGCTCCCGACGAAGAAGCGGCCAGCGGCAAAAGCTGGGGCGATTCCCTGCAATCCCTGGGCGCGGCCCCCATTAACCTGAGTGTTCAGGTAAAGGCGGGGCAGGAAAACAAAATTGTTTTTCCCTACGCCCTGCTGCAGTACAACGACCAGATGGCCCTGGTCAACCTGTTTCAAAGCAGCAAAAGAAATATTTCTGCAGCAGAGTTGAACAATGCGGAAGCCATGATGGAATACCAATTTGTGAAAACCATTGACCAGATGGTGGATCCGCAAAAACCCTTTGTGGCTTATGCGGTGGGCAACGGCGAGCCGGTTGATGCCCGAACCTATGCCCTGCAACAAACCCTGGGCAGCCATTACAAATTGTTCACCATTGACCTAAAGGCCCAAAGTTTCATCCCCGATACCATGAAGAC
>JAEVYV010000387.1 GCA_023392575.1 Bacteroidota bacterium
AAATTATGATTGTCAGCGCTTCGTTCATTTGAAAATGGGCGGTGACAAATTAACAATAACCGAATGGCATTTACAGTAGCAATAGTCGGAAGACCAAACGTAGGAAAAAGCACTTTATTCAACAGGCTTTTGGAGCAGCGCAAAGCCATTGTTGAAGATATTCCGGGAGTAACCCGGGACCGCCAGTACGGCATTGCCGACTGGAACGGAAAAAACTTCTACGTGATTGATACCGGAGGTTTTGTACCCGAAAGCGAAGATGTGTTTGAAAGGGAGATTCGCAAACAGGTACAGGTGGCTGTGGAAGAAGCCAGTGTGATTTTGTTTGTGGTGGATGCCGCTACCGGCATGACCGATTTGGATGATTCGATGGCCGATGTGCTCCGCCGCTCCACCAAGCCTGTTTTGCTGGTGGTGAACAAAGTGGACAACAACGACCGGCTTTTGGAGGCTTCGGAGTTTTACAGCTTGGGCTTTGAAAATGTTCATTTCATTTCTTCCATCAGCGGCAGCGGCACCGGCGACCTTTTGGATGCGGTAACCGATCTGATAAAGGATGAGCTGGAATTTGAAGAAGAGCAGGGCTTGCCCAAGTTTGCCATCATTGGCCAACCCAATGTGGGTAAATCTTCTTTGCTGAATGCGTTGATCGGTGAGGAGCGAACCATTGTAAGCGATATTGCCGGTACCACCAGAGATACGATCCACACCCGGTATAAGCTCTTTCAAAAAGATTTTATTTTGATTGATACCGCCGGCATTCGCCGCAAGGCAAAGGTGCACGAAGACCTGGAGTTTTATTCCGTGATCCGGGCCATTAAGGCTTTGGATGAAGCCGATGTGTGTTTGTTGTTGCTGGATGCCGAAAAAGGAATAACCGCACAGGACCTGACCATATTCAGCCTGGCCGCAAAAAAAGGGAAAGGCATCGTGGTCCTGGTCAACAAATGGGATCTGATTCAAAAAGAAACCAACACCGCCAGGGAGTACGAAAAGATTTTGAAGCAGCGCCTGGCGCCGTTCAGCGATGTTCCTATTTTGTTTATTTCGGCTAAAGAAAAAACCCGGATCTTCAAAGCAATTGAAACAGGGCTGGAGGTGTACGAAAACCGCCTGCGCAAAATTCCCACGGCGCAGTTGAACGACAAGCTGCTTAAGGCGATCGAAGCCTATCATCCCCCGGTGGTGCGGGGGCATCCCATTAAAATTAAATACATCACGCAGTTGCCGACGGTGGTGCCTTCGTTTGCTTTCTTCTCCAACTTTCCGGATGACATAAAAACACCGTACCGGAATTACCTGGAAAATAAACTAAGGGAAAACTTTAAATTCACGGGAGTGCCTGTACGTATTTTCTTTCGCAAAAAATAACTTGTAAAGAAAAACCAAACGGAAAGTTTGGTTTTCTCACATGAGCAATTACCTTTGCGCCCATTAGTTAACTAACTTAAAAAAAGTACAATGAAAAAAATTTTAGTAATGTTCGCTATTGCTGGTACATTGGTAGCTTGTAACAACAGCAGCGAAAACACAACCACCGCTGACTCTACTACGACAACCACTACTACTACTGATTCTACTGCAGTTACTTCTGATTCTACAGCCGTAACTCCTGATTCAACGACAACTCCTGCTGACAGCGCTCAAAAATAATTCTGTCGGTTAGATATAAAGAATCCCTCTGCACAGCGGAGGGATTCTTGTTTATAGCCTGAACTGTGAAATGATTTCGCCGACTGTTTTTTTGAGCGCTTCCAGTTCTTCTCTTTGCTGGTTAATAAACACATTGTCCTCCAGCCGGCCCACCACGGCCAGCATTTCTTCTTCGTTATTGTACACCATTTTACGGAAGCGGTTCTGGTAGTCCTTGGCCCTGGATTCGTAAATGTTTTCCGTCATCCATGTTTTTGTTTCAATGGCTTGTTGCAACAGATCTTTAAAAAGCCCGGGAGTGAACTGGCTGGGTTCCAATTGCGTTATATCCAGCAGGGAAGCATAAGCATGATCGAGTTTTTGTTCGTCATACAGAGCTCCGTTTTTGCGGTAATACTGGTGCACGTCTTCCCAGTTTTGAAGCTCATTGTTTTTAATGCTGGAAAGAAGTGTGTGCACAGCTGGATCGGGCATTAACTGGCCGCCAACATTTGCCCACGGCAAGCGCCTGGGTTGCTGCGGCAGGGCACTGTACAATGCAGCAAACGTATTGATCTTGTGCTCTGTAACAAAACGCAACAACTGCCGGGTGCCATAATACACCACCAATCTTTTGTAGATAAAATAAGCCTCCCTGACCTTGGTGAGCACCACCGGACGGGAATTGTTTTCAAAGCCATAGGCCCTGATTTCAAGGGCTGATAAATCAACAGCAGCATTGTTGAGGACATCGTCGCCGGTTTGCAACTGTGTTTTTTCGGAAGAAGATTCCAAAGACCTGTCATAGGCCAGAGCGGTAAACTTTCTTAACCAATCCAGGGCGGTAAATATCTCATTGATGCTGTCCGGGGCCAGGTAATCATATTCAATCCTTTGAATTTTTTCGATCCGGTTGTCCCTGTCCAAATACTTCCCTTCATTTCGGGCCAGTGCATACAGGTTATACAGGAACCAGTAGGCCGGCATGACCACCAGTTGGTTATGGGCTTCGTCGTTGCGGACCAGGCTGAAGGGCAGAGGAATGTTTAGCTCGTAGGGATAATCGCCCTTTGCCAGAAGGGTAAATGTGGCAAACTGAGAATTGTGTTTGATGCTCACACACAGGCCCGGCCAAAAGCCCCGGGCCGTAACCAACTCTCCGTCGGCGGCGCGGCTGTTGTGATTGGAGCCAATGGTGGCGCCGGCGGCAATATTGCTTTGCCCCATCACCAGCGCCGCACACAAAAACGAGTTGTTGTGGTGTTGTTCGTGGCCCGGAAAAATAAGGGAATTCAATACCTCGCAGCAGGAGATCGTCGAATTGTTCCCCAAATAAGAATTGATCAACCGGGCGCCGTATTTTAGTTGGGAGTTGGAGGCCATCACAAACCGAACCGCTTTCACGCCGTAAAAGATGCGGCATCCATAATCAATAATGCCGTTCACCAGTTCACAACCTTCGCCAATTTGCGATGGATCAGCCGGTCCTGAATTAATGGTCAGGTTTTTCAGTTTGTTGGCGCCTTTTATGTACGCATCGCTGCCAATCCATACGTCCTTAATGATGCTGGTGTTTTTGATAACCGTGCGGTCGCCTACCTGACCGTAGTATCCCCGTTGTTTGTCAAATTTCTGCTCCGTAAACTCCAGGAACTTTTGCATCAGCTCCTTATCGTCGCGGTTTTTGGCCCACAGATACGCATCGCCTGGCAGCATACCATCAAAGGGCAATACTTTGCGGCCTGCATTTTCATTGCACACTTCCACCCATATCCGCACCGATTCCTGCTCGCCTTCTTTAATAACCCCATTACCGAATTTGGAATGATCGGTTGCGTGCAGCTCGTGCACGTTGGAGATCATTGCTTCGTTGCCGATGATGTAATGGGCCATGTAGTTGACATTGCTGATGACCACGTTGTCGCCAAAATCGCAACTGATGATGGTGCTGTTGTACAGGCCCACAGGCATTTTTACATTGTGGTATTCCAAAGAAATGGCTTCCAGCTTGCCAATGCGTACCAGGCCAAAAAACTTGCAGTTTTTGACCAGCTCCGGGGTAAACGCATCCGATACCTGTATCTTGTTCCAGTCGTCGGAGGTGTTGTTGTTGCGCACCAGCACTTCTATTTCGTAAGCAGTGAGGTTTCGGTGGCTGATGCCGCTTTTGTTTTGCAGATTGCGCAGGTGGTATTCGTCTTTGCCTTGGGGCAGGTATTCTTCATTAATGAAATGATAGCCTATGGAGCTTAGCGGTTTCTTGATGATCTCGTTCATCTGCGGGTATTTAAGAAAAGCAAACAGGGTGTACTAAAGACTTTATTCCACGGTAACCGATTTGGCCAGGTTTCTGGGTTTGTCCACGTCGTAGCCTTTGGCCACGCCAATATAATAAGCCAGCAACTGCAGCGGAATAGTACTCAGCATGGGCGCCACCATTTCATCGGCTTCGGGCACCACAATCACATCATCGGCAAGGGCGATGCTTTGCTCGTCGTTTTCGTTGATCACGGCAATCACTTTGCCCTTGCGGGCTTTGATCTCCTGCATATTGCTGATCACTTTTTCGTGGTACGAATCGCGGGTGGCAATAAATACCACCGGCAGGCTCTCATCTACCAAGGCAATGGGGCCATGCTTCATTTCCGCCGCCGGATAGCCTTCGGCGTGGATATAGGAGATCTCCTTTAGTTTCAAAGCGCCTTCCAGCGCCACCGGAAAATTGTACCCCCGTCCCAGGTACAAACAATCTTTTGCTTCCTTGTATTTTTCCGCAAGCTGTTTGATTTTTTCGTGGGTGTTCAGCACTTCGGTTACCTTATCGGGGATGGCATTCAGTTCCTGCAACAGGTGCCTGTAGCGGTCGTGGCCGATGGTGCCTTTTGCATGACCAATCTTTAAGGCAATCATGGTCAGCACGGCCAGTTGCGCTGTAAATGCCTTGGTGGAAGCCACACCAATTTCGGGACCGGCATGGGTGTAGGCGCCTGCATCGGAAATGCGGGCAATGGAAGAGCCCACCACGTTCACCACGCCCAGAATGGTGGCGCCTTTGGCCTTGGCATTTTCAATGGCCACAATGGTGTCGGCCGTTTCGCCGCTTTGGCTAATGGCAATGATCACATCGCCTTTGTTGATGACCGGGTTGCGGTAGCGAAACTCCGACGCGTATTCCACCTCCACATTGATGCGGCACAGTTCTTCAAAAATGTATTCGGCCACCAGGCCCGCATGCCAGCTGGTACCGCAGGCGATCATGACAATGCGTTTGGCGTTCATGATCTGCTCGGCATATTTTTGAATGCCGCTCATGGTAATGGTGCCGGCCGCCGCATCCAGGCGGCCGCGCAGGCAGTCGTAAATGGTTTGGGGTTGTTCAAAAATCTCTTTCAGCATGAAGTGGTCGTAGCCGCCTTTTTCAATGGCCGCCAGTTCCATATCCAACCGGGTAATGTAGGGTGTTTGCTGTTCGTTGCCCAGGTTTTTCAGGATCAGTTCATCGGGCTTGATGATGGCGATCTCGTAGTCATTTACATACACCACTTCTTTGGTGTATTCAATAATGGGAGAGGCGTCGGAGGCCAGAAAATGTTCGTTCTTTCCAATGCCGATAACCAGCGGACTTCCCTTGCGGGCCGCAATCAGGGTATCGGGGTTGTCCTGATCCAGCAGCACAATCACATAGGCGCCCACCACTCTTTTCAGGGCAATGCGCAGGGCTTCTTCCAGCGGGCAGTTGTTGTTTGTTTTGATGTCTTCAATAAAATTGAGCAACACCTCTGTGTCGGTATCGCTTTTAAAGGTGTAGCCTTTATTGGTTAATTCTTGTTTTAGCTGTGCGTAGTTTTCAATGATGCCGTTGTGGATCATGGCCAGGCGGCCGCTGGCCGATACATGGGGGTGGGCATTGCGGTCGTTGGGTTCGCCGTGGGTGGCCCAGCGGGTATGCCCAATGCCCATGCAGGCGTCCAGGTCTTTTCCCAGCAGGGTTTCTTCCAGGTCGGCCACCCGCCCTTTCTTTTTGTGTACTTTCAGGTCGGTGTTTAACAGGGCAATGCCTGCGCTGTCGTAGCCCCTGTATTCCAGTCTTTTTAATCCTTTTAAAATAATGGGATAGGCTTCGCGGGGTCCTATGTATGCAACAATGCCACACATAATTTTTTAGTTATAGGTGATTAGCCGGCAAACCCGACAAGTTTTGAGCTTATGGTTTAAAACAGCAGGACCAGTGCGCTTTGAGCTTATCAAGACGGCTACATATTGCGAAAATCTGTAAAATGGCTGAGACACCAAAAACCGGAATTGCAACATGATAGGTAATTTACATCCTTTCCTGTGCTTGTTTGCTGATGAGGTTTCCCGCCATCCTATTTAAAATTAAGGAATGCCCGGCGGCTATGGTCATCTGAAAATAAATTTTG
>JAEVYV010000060.1 GCA_023392575.1 Bacteroidota bacterium
AAAATATTAATATCCGTATTCTTTCAAATACAACTCATTCTCTCTCCATTTGGGACGAACCTTGACAAAGAGTTCTAAAAAAATTTTTTGTTCCAGAAACGTCTCAATTTCTTTCCGCGCCAACGATCCAATTTGCTTGATCATTTTCCCGCCCTCTCCAATAATGATTGCCTTTTGCGACTCCCGCTGCACAATGATCTCCGCCCGGATTTTGATGAGTGTTGATTTTTGCTTGAATTCGTTTACGATAACCGTTGTGTGGTAAGGAATCTCGTCTTCAAACAGCGTAAAAATCTTTTCACGAATAATCTCCGCCACAAAAAATTTAGTGGGCAGGTCCGATATCTCGTCTTCGGCATAAAAGGGTTCGCCTTCGGGCAACAGCTCGATGATCTTGTTCAGCAACTCCGGCACCTGCCGCCCTGTCAATGCAGAAATGCCTACGGCCTGCCGGCAATAGTTTTTGCTTTGAAAGAACTGAACCGCTTCTTCTTGTTTTGCGGCATCCACCCCATCTACTTTGTTCACAACAACCAAAGCTGTAGCCCTTAACTTTAAGGAAGAAAAAAGCGCATCGGCTTCCTGCCAGTCGTCTTTAATATCAACCAACAGCAAGGCCAGGTCCGCATCTTCCAGGGCACTTTTTACCGCCATCATCATTTTCTCGTGCAACTTGTATTTGGGATCAATGATGCCCGGTGTGTCGGAAAAAATGATTTGGTATTGCTCTGTAGTTAAAATGCCCTTGATGCGGTGGCGGGTCGTTTGCACTTTTGAGGAAACAATGGCCAGCTTCTCCCCCATCAAGGCATTGAGCAAAGTGCTCTTGCCTGCATTGGGTTTACCAAATATGTTAACAAATCCAGACTTCATTACTGAGCGGCAAATTTAGAGCAAAGAAAACAGCCATAAAAAAACCCCGCCAAAGCGGGGCGTTTGTTGCGAAGGGAGGGATCGAACCTCCGACCTTCGGGTTATGAGCCCGACGAGCTACCGCTGCTCTACTTCGCGATCTAATATTTTTATCGCTCTATTGCGACGTGGGGTGCAAATATAGGACAGATTCGTATAACAGCCAAACTATTTTTATTTGAAACACAAATCATTATCCTAAATACAAAAGTCCCGCCAAAAAGCGGGACCCTCTTTATTTTAATAAACTGTTTATGATTTGCGGGAAATAGAACTGGCGCCGCTGGTTTTGATATCCTTAATCATGGCGGTTCCCTTATACTGCACACTGCTGGCCCCACTGAGCTTTGCCGACAGCTCTTTGTCAACCGTAATGCGAACGCTGCTGGCGCCGCTGGCATCTACGGTGCAATTTGCCGTGGTAAAATTAAAGGCCTTTACATCGCTGGCCCCATTGGCATCAATACTTACTTCATTGGCCGAGCCGCTGATCTCAATATCCGAAGCGCCGCTTAAATGCACCTCCAGCCGGCTGCTCACCACCAGCTTGCCCTCCAGATCGCTGGCACCGGAAAAGCCCAGCTTCAGATTGGCCGCATTTAGGGTGCCTTCGATTTTAAAGTTTGAGGCGCCGCTGCCCTTGATTTCATCCAAATTCTTCACCGCTATATAAGCTTTTAGTTTTCTTTTTTTGGGCCACCACTTATCCTTTTTGTCGTACAATATCTTTAAAACACCATTTTCCACATAGGTTTTTATGTTGGGCAGATCTTCTTTATCGCTGGCGCTTACGGCAAGGCTTTCCTGTGAGCCCTGAGTGATGATCACATCAAAAGCATTGGAAACATGAATGGCATGAAAGGAAGAGATGCTACGCACTTCGGCATTGGGATCATTCACCACTTTTTGGGCCGTGGCCAACACAGAGGTGAAGGCAAGAGCAACGGCTAAGAGAAGTTTTTTCATAAACTGTTTTTGAATGAAACGGAAGAGTTGAAAAAATGTTACACCTGTTTTCAAAAATTTCTGTCTTAGCTTTGCAGCGATATTTTCAGATTCCGGGGTGCTTTATCCGCTTAACAATGGAAAAGGCTGAGATCATACCCGCAGAACCTGATCAGGGTAATGCCTGCGCAGGGAGGCTTTGACAATTCAAAGTCCATGGTTCGCTGTTTTCTGTTCAAGCTCCTCACTTGAATGTTAACTGCTGCACCTGGAGTTCTTCCTTCTCAACAGCATTTCCCTTTCATTTTTAAAACATTAACCGAAATGAAAAGGATTGCATTTTTTTTCTGCTTTAGTTATTCGCTAATTGCCGCAGCGCAAAAAGACACGGCTGAACGACCACAAAGAGACACCATGGAACTGCTGCCTGTGGAAGTACGGGCCGTCAGGGCCAGTGCCACCGCTCCCTTTGCCAAAACCAACATCAACAAAGCTGAGATTGAAAAACAAAACCTGGGGTATGACCTGCCCTTTCTTTTGAATCAAACGCCGTCGGTGGTGGTCAATTCCGATGCCGGTAATGGGGTTGGATATACGGGCATACGCATCCGCGGTACCGATGCCACCCGCATCAATGTGACGCTTAACGGCATTCCGTACAACGACGCCGAAAGCCAGGGAACATTTTTTGTGGACCTGCCCGATTTTGCCTCTTCGGTAAACAGCATTCAAATTCAAAGAGGCGTGGGCACTTCCTCCAACGGAGCCGGGGCTTTTGGCGCCAGCATAAACATGAGCACCAACGAGGTAAACAAAAAACCCTACCTGGAACTGAATAACGGTTTTGGCTCCTTCAACACGTGGAAAAACACCCTGAAAGCAGGAACCGGATTGCTGAACAACCACTTTGTGGCCGACCTGCGTCTTTCCCGGGTCAGTAGCGACGGCTACATAGACCGGGCCGCCAGTGATTTGAAATCCCTTTATTTCTCCACAGCGTTTTTTTCGGACTAAACCGATTTGCGCCTGAACATTTTTTCCGGAAAGGAAAAAACCTACCAGGCATGGTATGGCGTTTCAGAAAGCGATCTAAAAACAAACCGCACCATCAATTACGCCGGCACCGAACGCCCGGGCGTGCCTTACGATAACGAAACCGACAACTACCGGCAGGATCACTACCAGTTGTTTTTTACGCAACGGTTTATGCCCGGTTTGAGTTTTAATACGGCTGTTTTTTTAACCAAGGGAAAAGGCTATTACGAGCAATACAAAGCAGGGGCGAATTATGCAGATTACGGACTCCCCTATCCATCCAGCGGGGAAACCACTACGGACCTGGTAAGACAATTGTGGCTGGATAATGATTTTTACGGCTCCATTTTTTCGCTGCAATACCAACAACCCAAAACACAGCTTACGTTGGGAGGTGCCCTCACCCAATACGACGGCAATCATTTTGGGAAAGTGGTTTGGGCCGAAAAGGGATTAACCGGCACAAACAAATGGTACGATTTGGATGCGGCGAAAACAGACTTCAATGTTTATGGCAAATGGCAACAAAACCTAACGCCCAGTCTGCAGTTTTTTGCCGATTTGCAGTACAGAAAAATAGACTATGCCATTCATGGTTTTCGGGACAACCCCGGTTTGCAGGTCAACAACAACTATGATTTTTTCAACCCTAAGTTTGGCTTGAGTTATTCTAAAAACGGGTGGCTGGCCTACTCATCTTACAGCATTGCCCGTAAAGAACCCAACCGCGACGATTTTGAAGCAGGCGGCCAGCACCAACCCAAACCCGAACAACTGAACGATCTGGAGGTGGGTCTGGAAAAAAGAAAGAGCCGGGGAAGTTTTGGCGCCAATTTTTATTACATGAAATACAAAGACCAGTTGGTGCTCAGCGGCAAGATCAATGATGTGGGTGCTTATACCCGAACCAATATTCCGGACAGCTACCGCATGGGCATAGAACTGCAAGGGGCAGCGGAGGTTACCCAATGGATGAAGGCCGGCGCCAACCTTACGCTTAGCAAAAACAAAATCAAAAATTTTGAAGAATACATAGATGATTATGACAACGGCTCGCAAAAAACGAATTTCTACAAAGAAGCGGACATCTCGTTTTCACCCGATGTAACAGGAGCCGCTACCATAACCCTGACCCCGCTGAACCGTTTGTCGGTTGATTTAATCAGCAAATACGTGGGAAAGCAATACCTGGATAATACCAGCAACGACCAACGAAAGTTAAATGCTTATTACACACAGGATGCAAGAGCCGTTTACTCGTTTGGCTTCCGCTGGTTAAAAAATGTGGACCTGACCTTCCAGGTAAACAACATCCTCAACAAAAAATACGAGCCCAATGGCTACACCTTTAGTTACTATTACAACAACGAACTGACTACGGAAAACTATTACTTCCCGATGGCCGGAACCAATTGGATCGCCGGCGTAAGCATCCGGTTGTAACAAATCATTTTGAATGGAAAAAGCCGGTAGCAATCCGGCTTTTTCCATTCTTTCAAATTCGCTTTAAAAAGTTTAGAAAGGCTGACAACAACTCTTACCATCCACTCGCCAGCACATCGGCCAGATGCATGGTTTTTAAGGGATGTTTTTTATTGTCGATATAGCCCTGCAGGTGCATGAGACAAGACAGGTCGGTGGAAATAAGATAGCTGGCGCCGGTAGCCAAAGCATGTTCCACTTTTTGCTCAGCCATGCCAATGGAAATGGGCTCGAACTTTACGGCAAAAGTGCCGCCAAACCCGCAACAGGTTTCCACGTCCGCCATTTCGGTAAGCTCCAGGCCTTTTACATGCGCCAGCAACTGGCGGGGTTCGTTCTTGATTTTGCATTCCCGCAGCCCGGCACAGGAATCGTGATAGGTTGCCTTGCCCTCCAACACGGCTCCGAAATCGGTAATACCCAACTGGTTCACCAAAAACTCCGAAAACTCAAAAGTGTTTTGCGCCAGCGCTTTTACCTCGTTATGGTAAGAAGAATTGTCAAACAGCTTGGAATAATAATTGCGCACAAATCCCACACAACTGGCACTGGGCGCCACAATGGTTTTATTGCTGTCAAAGTCCCTTAAAAATTTCGAACATACGTCCCTGGCATCATCCCAAAAGCCAGCATTGAAAGCCGGCTGCCCGCAGCAGGTTTGGTCGGGGTTGTAGCGAACCCGGCACCCGGCCTTCTCCAGCACCTTAACCATGTTAAACGCTGTTTGCGGATAGAGTTGATCCACAAAACAGGGAATAAACAGCTGAACCTCCATCTTACAATTTTTCTTCTTTTAATTGTTGGCTGAGCGCCATCATCTTCAAGGCGGTAATGGCGGCTTCCTCGCCTTTATGGCCGTGCTTCCCTCCTATC
>JAEVYV010000087.1 GCA_023392575.1 Bacteroidota bacterium
GGGCATCGTTTACCCCATCTCCCGTCATGGCCACAAATTCACCATTGCCCTGAAGCGTTTTGACAATATTGAGCTTTTGTTGGGGCGATACCCGGGCATATACAGAGATGTGCTTTACTTTTTTACCAAACTCCTCTTCGGCTAATGCCTCCAGGTCTGCGCCGGTCTTTACCTCCAATGCCTCGCCATTCATCAGGTTTAGTCTTTCTGCTATGGCTTTGGCGGTGAGGGGCTGATCGCCGGTAATCATCACCGTTTTGATGCCGGCGGTTTTGCATTGGCTGATGGCAGCAATAACTTCCTCCCTGGGCGGATCGATCATACCGACCATGCCCAAAAAGGCAAGTTCCTGCTCCGCCTGCTGATTCATATCTTCCGGCTCTTGTTCAAAAATTTTGTATGCAAAAAACAACACCCGCAAACCATCAGCCGCCCACTGCTGGTTGATTTCCAGCCAGCTTTGAACCCCTTCTTTTTCTTTGGCCGACAACACCTCCGCCACTTTGCTTGGTGCGCCTTTCACAAACAGTATCCATTGCTGTTCGTGACGGTGCAACGTACTCATCCGCATGCGCACCGAATCAAACGGCAGTTTTTTTACAAGGGGGAACTCTTTATTTGCCTGATCCCTGGTCAGTCCGTTTTGCAAAGCGTGGTTGACCAGGGCTATTTCGGTGGAATCGCCCAGCAAACCATTTTCCTGAGAAAACTTTATTTCGTTATTTAAAAACAAGGCATAATTCAACAGCTCTTCTTTTTCGGGCACGGCCTCAATTTTTTCAACCGTCATAACGTTTTGGGTAAGCGTTCCGGTCTTATCGCTGCAGATATAGGTAACCGAACCCAGGGTTTCCACGGCAGGCAATTTGCGCATCAAAGCCTTTTGTTTCACCATGCGGCGGGCTCCCTGGGCCAGGGCGATGGTGATGACTGCCGGCAGGGCTTCGGGCAAGGCAGCCACCGCCAGCGACAAGGCGGTTAAAAACATTTCAAAAGCAGGTGCGCCGCGCCACAAGCCAAAACCAAACACAAACAGGCAAATCAAAATCACCATGATCGCCAATTGCTTGCTGAATACGGCAAGCCTTTTTTGAAGAGGCGTTTTTTGCGCCCCCACCTCCATCAGGCCGGCAATTTTGCCCAGCTCTGTGTTCATGCCCGTGGCCGTTACGATGGCCTTGGCCGATCCGTTGCTGACGATGGTACCTTTAAAAACCATGTTGTGCTGATCTCCGGGCACCAGGTTTTCTTCTCCCAATGCATCTGTTGTTTTTTCGATAGAATGGCTTTCGCCGGTCAGCGAGGCTTCATTTACTTTTAAGGAGTTGACCTCCAGCAGCCGGGCATCGGCCGGCACGATATCGCCGGCCTCCAGCATAAGAATGTCTCCGGGCACCAGCTGGCTGGCTTCTATTTTTACGGGATTATTGTCCCGAATGACCAATGCATGCTGCGCCGCCATTTTTTGCAGCATCCGGATCGACTCCTCGGCATTATATTCCTGCGAATACCCTATCCATGCATTTCCCACGATGATCGCCAAAATAACATAGGCATCGGTATGCTCGCCAACAACAAAAGAAACGATGGCCGCAAGGATCAGGATGAGGATCATGACATCGGCAAACTGTGCCAAAAAAATGGAAAGCCTGGTTCTGCGTTTGGCTTCCTGCAACACATTTAGTCCAAACTTTTTTTGCAAGGACACCACCGTATCACCACCCAGTCCTGCGGGAGAGGTGTTCAGTTCTTGAATTGTTTCGTCGCTGCTAAGCTGGTAAAAGGGCCTCATCATTCAGATATTTAAGATCAGCCTGATTGTTATCCTTTGTCTGTTTCGCGGTAGATGCAAGTTAAAACTTAGTCGATTGCCCTGGCCGGAAATCCGGCTGCTGCGGCAAAGCGCTTTGAGCAGCATAAGCAGGGAAGGATAAGATCATCAACCGCAGAACCCGCTTTATTTTTTTCCGGCAGGGAATCCCCAACCGCCAACCAATACCAAACAATTCACAGAAACAACGTTATTTATGAATTAAATTCTTTAATTTAGATATTTAATAGAATAAAATTCTGAAACTTCGGCCATTATAAAAATCTCACACCATGGACCCTTTTCTTGATACAACTGATTTGGAAATACTGGAGTTGATGCAGGCCAATGCCCGCATCTCCAATGCGGATATGGCCCGCCAGTTGGGCATGGCGCCTTCTGCGGTGCTGGAAAGAGTAAAAAAACTGGAACAAAAAAACGTCATCAACGGATACTGCGCCCAAATCAATGCCAATGCCATTGGGCAAAAACTGCTGGCATTTATTTTCATCCGCTCTTCCGAGGGGTTTACCTGCAGCACCAAAACCGCTCAGGCCCTTTCCAAAATCCCCGAAGTACAGGAGGTGCATCATATTGCCGGTGAAGATTGCTTTTTGATAAAAGTTAGAACAGCCGATGCAGCCTCGCTCATGGAGTTGATGCGCCACTCGCTTCAAAAAATTCCAAACATTGGCTCCACCAAATCCATTATTGTTTTAGAAACCGTGAAAGAACATCAAAAACTGGTCATCCCTAAAAACTGATTTATGCTAACCTTGGAAAAAAAACCAGCCTCTCCCTTTTTGGTCATTCTGGCTTTTGCCACCGTTTATTTGGTGTGGGGCTCCACCTATTTTTTTATTCAAAAAGCGGTGCACGACATTCCCGCCTTTTTATTGGGCGCTCTGCGCTTTCTTGTTGCCGGCCTTTTTATGATGCTTTGGTGTTTGATAAAAAAGGAAAACATCTGGAACCGGCAACTGATCAAACAGGCTTCCGTCAGTGGTCTGCTCTTGCTGTTTATTGGAAACGGCGCCGTCATCTGGGCCGAAAAAACGCTGGCCAGCTCGCTGGTGGCCGTACTGGTTTCGGCAGCCCCCATTTGGTTTGTACTGCTGGATAAACCAAAATGGAGAGAAAATCTCACCAACCGAAAAACCATCTGGGGCTTGGTCATTGGGTTTATCGGCGTTATATTATTATTCAGCGAACAAACAGCCAAAGCCTTTTCTTCATCGGGTGATTCCTACCAACTGATCGGGCTCATTATTCTTCTGATTGGTTCCATTAGTTGGGCCGGAGGGTCCCTGTATTCCAAATACAGGGCAACGGGGTCGGCAACGGTCAACACGGCCTGGCAGATGCTGGCGGCCGGCTTTGCTTTTCTTCCCGCAAGCCTGTTGGGAAAAGAGTGGAGCAGCTTTCACCCGCAGGAAGTAAGTACAGGGGCCTGGCTTTCTGTAGCCTACCTCATTGTTATGGGATCTTTGGCTGCCTATAGCGCCTACGTATGGCTGTTACAGGTGCGGCCGGCCACACAAGTGAGCACCTATGCCTATGTGAACCCGGTGGTAGCGGTGTTGCTGGGCGTTTTCTTTGCAGGAGAACACATGAGCGTTTTACAAATTACAGGCCTAGCCGTTATTCTTACCAGTGTGCTGCTCATTAACCTGGCCAAATCCAAAAAAGTGGCAATAAAAGCAGGGCCGCCCAAAAAAGTAAAAACACCTGCTCCAAACTTAAAAGCAGATTGTACTTATTAACCTGAATCTCATCCCCCCAAAGCAGTCCTGTCAGGACTGCTTTTTTTATAAATCCTTTCGCCTGTT
This sequence comes from Bacteroidota bacterium, assembly GCA_023392575.1. Classification (GTDB taxonomy): domain Bacteria; phylum Bacteroidota; class Bacteroidia; order Chitinophagales; family Chitinophagaceae; genus Flavisolibacter. Next base: position 3,640 of record JAEVYV010000087.1, read on the forward strand.
TGGGGGAAGCCGGCTGAATTATTGTCTTATCTTATACCTGAGCAGGAGTTGCTCCTTTAACCTCAGAATCCCAACATTGTGAAATTGATCTTTCCCTTGCTCCGATTCAGCCTGATAAGCGTTGTGTTTGCCTTATTCAGCAGCGCCAGTTGTAACAAAAGCACAAACGGTTCCCAGCCGCCGTCCGACAGTTCCCTGGTGGATGCCACCCGTATTGATTTTTGGCTGACCAAAAGCGATCAAACCGCACTACTGCAAAAACAAAACACCCTCCTTTCCTTTGGCACGGCAAACAACGCCCATCCCTTTATTGACGTGGATACCAGCCAAACCCATCAAACTATTGACGGTTTTGGATATACGCTTACCAGCGGCAGCGCTTCGGTCATCAACACCCTATCCCCCGCCAACAAAGCCCTTTTGCTCCAGGAGTTGTTTGGCAATGGGGAAAATGCCATCGGCATCAGCTACCTGCGCATCAGCATTGGGGCTTCGGACCTGAGTGATTCGGTATACAGTTATGACGACGTACCGGCGGGACAAACGGACATATCGCTGGCCAAATTCTCGCTGGCGCCCGATATGCGGGATTTGATTCCTTTGCTCAAAGAAATAGCGGCCATTAACCCTGCAATAAAAATCCTGGCCACGCCCTGGTCACCTCCGGTGTGGATGAAAGACAATGGCAGTTCTGTTGGCGGCAGCTTAAAACCGGAATATTACCCGGTTTATGCGCAGTATTTTGTAAAATACATACAGCAAATGAACGCCCTGGGTATTGCCATTGATGCCATCACCCCACAAAATGAGCCTTTGCACCCCGGCAACAACCCCAGCCTTTTGATGACGGCTGCGCAACAAGCCGACTTCATTAAAAATCACCTGGGGCCCGCCTTTCGCTCTGCCGGTCTTGGCACAAAAATCATCATATACGATCACAACTGCGACCGCCCCGACTATCCGCTTTCCATATTAAACGATGCGGCAGCCAGGACCTTTGTTGACGGTTCGGCCTTTCACTTGTATGCAGGCGACATCAGCGCCCTTTCGCAGGTACATGACCAGCACCCGGACAAGCATGTTTATTTCACCGAACAATACACCGCATCCAATGGAAACTTTGGCGGCGATCTGAAATGGCATTTAAAAAACGTGGTCATAGGCTCCATGCGCAACTGGAGCCGCACGGCACTGGAATGGAACCTGGCAAATGACCCCAACTTCGGACCACACACGCCGGGCGGCTGCACCACCTGTAAAGGCGCCCTGACCATTGGCGCCTCGGTTACCCGCAACGTGGCGTATTACATCATCGGGCATGCTTCCAAATTTGTTCCTCCGGGCTCGGTGCGCATTACCAGCACGCTTGCGGGCAACCTGCAGAACGTAGCTTTCCGGACGCCTGCGGGCAAAAAAGTCGTCCTTGTGTTGAACGAGGGCACGGCTCCGCAAACTTTCAACATACGTTCTCATGGCAAGGGCTTTGCAACCTCCTTGCCTGCAGGGGCCGTGGGTACTTATGTGTGGTGAGGCTGGATAACCATTGAACGCACAAACCAACAAATATGAAAAAAATTGTTTTTTTAAGCACTGCCGTTTTCTTATTTGCCTGCTCGGAAAATAAAGAAAGCACAAAAGTGCTGGCCGCCTCTTCGGAAGAATTTTCTGTGGAAGGAAAAAGCGTGATTGTTTACACAACCGCAGATACGGCCAACTACCGGCTTACGCCTACAGACACCTTGCAGTTGACCGACTTTGGCCAACCCAAGGAAACACAACCCTGTGTGTTTGTGGACCCTTCCCAAACCTATCAAACCTTCCTGGGCATTGGCGGCGCCTTAACGGATGCTTCTGCCGAAACCTTTGCCCGGCTTCCCAAAGAAAAACAACAAGAGTTTCTCAATGCGTATTACAATCCGCAAACGGGCATTGGATACACTTTGGCCAGAACCAATATTCATAGTTGCGATTTTTCCAGCGGCAGTTACACCTATGTTTCGGATAACGATAAAGAATTGAAATCCTTTAGCGTTGACCACGACCGGCAATACCGCATTCCCTTGATAAAACAGGCGGCGGCGGCGGCCGGCGGCAAGCTTACCTTATATGCCAGCCCCTGGAGTCCTCCGGCGTGGATGAAGGACAATAACGACATGCTGCACGGCGGCAAGCTGAAACCGGAGTATTACCCGGCTTGGGCCCATTATTTTGCAAAATTCATCAAGGCTTACGAAAAAGAAGGCATACCTGTATGGGGCCTTACCATTCAAAACGAGCCCATGGCCACCCAGATCTGGGAATCCTGCATTTTTACCGCCGAAGAAGAAAGGGATTTTCTGAAAAACCACCTGGGCCCCACCTTGCAAAAAGAAGGCCTGGGCGATAAAAAGATCATTGCCTGGGACCACAACCGCGATCTTATTTACCAACGGGCCAGCACTTTGCTGAGCGACCCTGAAGCAGCCAAATATGCCTGGGGCATTGGTTTTCACTGGTACGAGGACTGGAGCGGCGCCGACCAGGTGTTTCAGAACGTGGCCAAGGTAGCCGAACGGTTTCCCGGCAAAAACCTTTTGTTTACCGAAGGATGCAATGGCCCCTTTAAAATGGAAAACATTCACGACTGGAAGCTGGGTGAACGCTATGGCCGTTCCATGATCAACGATTTCAATAGCGGCACGGTGGGCTGGACCGACTGGAACGTTTTGCTCGATGAAATGGGTGGCCCCAATCACGTAAAGAATTACTGCTTTGCTCCCATACATGCCGATACCCGATCCGGACAACTCATTTACACCAATGCCTATTATTACATAGGCCATTTCTCGAAATTCATCCGGCCCGGTGCCAAAAGAATCATTAGTTCGGCCAGCCGAAGCCCTTTGCTGACCACAGCTTTTAAAAACGAAGACGGGAAAATCGCGGTGGTGGTGATGAACACCGGTGACCAGGAAATGCCCTTTCATTTGTGGCTAAACGGAAAGGCTGCCCCTGCCCGAAGCCTGCCCCACTCGATCATGACACTGGTTTTTTAAGCAATTATGGGAACGTACCACAAAGCGTCGTCCGCACGGACGACGCTTTTAAATGTGCGGAAAATCATTCCCAAATTTTACCTTTTATGCATAGATTTGGGAATCACTGCTGCTTTAAATGATTGCTGCTTCACCCCTAAAAAAGCTATTGAACCGGATTGCTTTGTATGACGACGCCGTTGCATACAAGGAGCTTTTTTTACTATACCACCCCCGGCTGATCCGGTTTGCCGCCACCATTACACATTCAAAAGAAGCCGCAGAAGAAGTTGTTTCCGATGTATTTCTCAAGATCTGGAACAATCGAACAACGCTTTCCCGCATCGAAAATTTTCATTTATACGTTTACGTTGTCACCAAGCACCTCTCCATCAACTGCCTGCTCAAGCTAAAAAAAGACCGGTCTTTCTCTTTAGACGACACCGTAGTGGAACTGAAAAGCATTTACCTGGACCCCGAACAGATCATGATCACGGCCGAAATGCACAACCGGCTGCAGCATGCAGTAAACAGCCTGCCGCCCAAATGCCGGCTGATCTTCAAGCTGATTAAAGAAGACAACCTAAAATACCGGGAAGTTGCCGAACTATTGAACCTTTCGGTAAAGACCATTGAAAACCAAATGACCATTGCCCTGAAAAAAATCGGCCAGTCGGTCCAATTCAATCTTTCCAAGACTTCGTACAGCTAAATTTTCTTTTTCGTTTAGGGGGGAACGCTTTTTTTATTGTCCTTAAAGCATACCGCCTGCTAATGACTGAGAATAGATACTGGAACCTGCTTGCCAAAAAACTGTCCGGGGAAGCTTCGCCGGAAGAAATTCGGGAATGGGAAGAACTAATGAAATCCAACCCCGGGTGGGTTTCTTCTGTAGAAATCATTGAAAACCTCTGGAAGAACAACCCAAAAGAAGGCGGCTCTTACGATGCTGAGCTTGCCTTTGAAGCTCATTTATCCAACTTGGGCAAAAACGGCGTAAAACTGACCGATCTGCAACCGCTTGCATTGCCGCTTGCCCCTGCCCGCCCCAGGCAAAAAAAACTGCTGTTCTCACTTGCCTTTTCTTTAGTTATCGCTCTTTCGGCGGGTTTCATTTGGCACAACAACAGCCAAAAAGAAAGTCTTGCTGCTACACCTAAAAACTTCAGTGAGGTTTCCACACGGCTTGGTTCCAAAACCAAACTGGTCCTGCCCGATAGCTCCATAGTTTGGTTAAATGCCGGCAGCAAGCTTGTTTATGACGAACAATTTGGCATCGAAAACCGCAATACCACTTTAAGCGGAGAGGCCTATTTTGATGTAAAAAAAGGCAAGATCCCCTTTACCATCAATGCCAACGGCCTTCATATAAAAGTTTTGGGAACCGCCTTTAACGTAAAATCTTATCCCAACGAAAAAACAACGGAAACCAGTCTGGTAAGAGGTCGGGTGGAAATCACCCACGACAAAAGACCCGGGGAAATCTTTATTCTCCGGCCCAATGAAAAGCTGGTCATTGCCAACGAAGACCAGGAGCAGCCGCGGGCCGAACAAAAAACAGAACCGAAGGTTGTGGTCAGTTCCCTGACCCATACTCCGGACAATAGGGTGATCGAAACCTCCTGGGTGGAGAACAAACTCATTTTCCAGGACGAATCTTTTGAAGAAGTAGCCCGAAAAATGGAGCGGTGGTACAATACAAAAATTGAGATCAAGGACGAAGGAATTGCCCAGCTACGGCTAAGCGGCACCTTCGAAAGCGAAGACATCAAGCAGGCCCTGGCCGCCTTAAAAATTGCCTTTCCCTTCCATTTTTCGATGAATGAGAAGGGCATTATCATAACCCGTTAAAACAAACTGTTTATGAAGAGGAACACATCCTGATCTTACGCCTGATGCCCGGGAGAGACAACCAATTAAACAAACACATATTAACTCATAATGCTTTAAAATGAAAAAAAGAGGACAATCTGCTTATTGCAAACATCCATTGCTTTTAAAAATCAGCAGGCTTATGAAACTCATTTGTCTCTTTGTACTGCTGTGCTGCCTGCATGTATCTGCAGCCGGATACACCCAGGACAAAATCACTTTGAACGTTGAGTCGGCAGACCTGAAAAAGGTACTGGGTGAAATTCAGAAAAAAACAACCTACCGCTTTTTGTACAACCAGGCCCTGGTCAACAACAAAAAGGTTGACGTGCATGTTACCAATGCCGAAGTGCCCTTTGTTTTGAACACCATCTTAAGCGGTACGGGCATCGGTTACCAGATTTTGGACAACAAACTGGTGGTTTTGAAAGCCTCTGCCAATGGCGAAAAAATCGAAGTCAAAGACATACGGATCACCGGTAAGGTAACCGGCCAGAATGGCGAACCCCTCTCGGGTGTATCGGTAACTGTAAAAGGAACCGCCATTGGTACGGCAACCGACGCCGAAGGCAACTACACCCTTTCGGTTCCCGATGCCAGCACCACGTTGGTTTTTTCCTACGTAGGCTACGACGCCCAGGAAGTGGCTATTGGCGGCCGCACAGTGATCAATGTTTCGCTGGCAGCCTCAAGAAATGCATTGGATGAAATTGTGGTGATTGGTTATGGTACGGCAAACAGGAGGGATCTCACAGGATCGGTAGCGAAACTAAAAGGAGAAGAGGTTGCAGCCCAGCCCAATACCAACCCACTCTCCTCCCTCCAATCAAAAGTGGCAGGACTTTCCATTGTGAACAGCGCCATTCCGGGTGAGACACCGGATGTACGCATCAGGGGAACGATCAGTATTGGCACCGTACGTCCGATATATATTGTTGATGGCATCTTCAGCGACAATATGGACTTTGTTAACCCCAATGAAATAGAAAGCATTGAGGTGTTGAAAGATCCTTCTTCACTGGCGGTATTTGGTATCAAGGGTGCCGCCGGGGCCATTTTGGTAACCACTAAAAAAGCCAAAGCCGGCCAGATGAATATCAATTTCAATACAGCATTTGGTATTAAAAATTTGGTAGACAAGATCAAACTCGCCAATGGCGATGAGTTTCGCCGTTTGGTAAAATTTGAAGCTGAAAACCGCGTGCAGGATGATCCTTCGGCAAATTCGCTTCTCAGCTTTGTAAACGATGTAGGAGGCCCCGGTCTTTCCGCTTATACAGGCAACACCGACTGGATCGATGCGGTAACCCGTACTGCAAAATATTCCACCACAAACCTCAGTTTGGATGCAGGGACAGAAAAAAATCGCTTCCACATGGGACTTGGCTATTCTTACGACGAAGGCCTTGTAAAACATGTACGGTACGATCGCATGACGATCAACCTGAATGACGAGTATCGTGTAAACAATGTGTGGAAACTGGGATTCAATATTATCGCCACCAGGGAAAACCTTCCTTATGAGAGTGGCGCTTTGGAAAATGCTCGTAGGGCTTTGCCAATCATTCCTTCTGAAACCAAACGGTTTTATACTAAAAATCCGTATGGAGTAGATTCAGGTTTTTATGACCTCTACGCTCAAACTCCTATTATCCAGAATTCGGAGACAAACCCATTAGCAACACTGGAGAATAACTGGAATAAAAAAATTGACGTACGTTACCGCTATGTGGGCAATGCCTTCGTGGATATCAACATCACAAAAGACCTGAACTTCCGCAGTACGGTTTATGCAGACATCAGCAACCGCAATAATCGTGAGTATACACCATTGTATAATCTGTATATCCCCACAGCACCGGCAGGATCTGAAGTTTTTGCCAAAAATGGCCTGACAGCGGTAAGACAGGATCTGTACGACACCCGTGCGTTCCAACAGGATCATATAGCCACTTATAAAAAACGTTTTGGTGACCATAACCTGACAGGTACGCTTGGTTTTACCACCTACTATTACAAAAACGAACAGGTAAGTGCTACGGTAAGTCAATCCACTCCTGGGGTAAGTATAATACCAAATGATGAACGTTTCTGGTATTTAAATACCGGCTTTGGTGATAGAAAAAGTATTATTCCTACTGATCAGTATGAGTATACAACGGTTTCCGGCCTGGCCCGGGTGTTGTACAACTTCAAGAATAAGTACTACCTGAATGCCAGTTTCCGCCGTGATGGCTCCAGCCAGATCAACCAAGATTACAATAAAAAATTCCAGAACTTCTGGGCTGTTGGCGGCGCCTGGGAAATGACCAGGGAAAGCTTCATGGCCGATCAAACAATCTTCGACCTGCTGAAACTGAAAGCCTCTACCGGATTGCTGGGGAACTTCACCACTCAGGGAAAAAACTATCCGGCCTACCCCACCATTTCTAACAGTTCTTCAGCTGTTTTTGGAAGTACATTGGTTCCGGTATTTACACCCGACTATCTGTACGATCCTAATCTTCACTGGGAAACAGTTCAAAGCACAGAAGGCGGACTGGAAGCCAACCTGCTTAAAAACCGCCTGCATTTTGAAGCCGTGTATTATTATAAAAAAACCAAGGACCTGCTGGTACTGCTGAACCCCAGAGGAGTACTGCCAACCCTGACCAACAGCGGCTCGATTGAGAACAAGGGATTTGAATTCTCCGCTAACTGGAGCGAAGCCCTTAGCAAAGACTTCAGCTATTCCATTGGTGGGAACCTGACAACCTTTAATAATAAGGTACTGTATCTTCCTTTCCCTACACGCCCGGCTATCTCGTCCAGCGAACAAACGCCGAACCAAACAGAGACCGGATACCCCATTGGATACTTTTATGGTCTCAAAGCCATCGGCATCTACCAGTCTTATACCGACATCCTGAAGTCCCCTACAAGCACCATCAATGGAGGCGGCGCCAAACCGGGAGATATAAAATACGCAGATCTGAACGGAGATGATATCATTGATGACAAAGACAGGACCGTGATCGGAAATCCCACTCCTGACTTTACCTATGGTATCAATGCCTCAATAAAATACAAAGCCTTTGACCTGAGTATGGATCTTGCGGGCACGTATGGTAATGAGATCTATCGTGTTTGGGGAACCTCAGAGCAAAAAAATTCGGTTTATAACTATCCGCAAGATTATACACAAGGTTGGACTGGACCCGGCACTTCCAGTGTAATACCCATTGTGAACCAAACACACCTGATCAACAGAGCTCCCTCCACCTATGGTATTGAAGACGGAAGTTATTTCCGTATCCGTAATGTGAATTTGGGATACAGCTTTAATCGTATGGCCGGAAAATTTGTAAAAAACCTGAGGCTATCGGTTAGCGCACAAAACCTGAAAACCTGGAAGCACAACAGCGGCTATTCTCCTGAATTCTCCGGCGATGCCCTGGGTTTTGGTATTGACTACGGCAGTGCCTCCAGTGCATTGCCAAGAATTATCACTTTTGGCCTGAACGCAAACTTTTAATTGAATATAAAATATTGAGAGCTATGAAACATTTGAGAAAAATAACCACAGGCATTGGACTGGCGCTTTTGGCCATTACATTGTTTGGGGGCTGTAAAAAATTTTTAGACCGCAAGCCCTTATCGGCAACGATAGATGATCTGCAGGGCGGTGAAGTGCAGGGACAAGTGCTGGGTCTTTATGGTGCTATCCGTAACTCAGCGGTGGAACCCTATGCCGGCGATGGCTTTCAGGGCATTGCCTATATTGCCATGAATGGCTTCCGCTCTGATGATGCAGAGATCGTAGCAGACCCGGGCGCATCTGCCTGGCATCAGACCTATGATAATTTTCAGTACACCAAAGATGACTGGGGAGCCGGTCTTTATTGGGATAAACACTATGTATTTATTGGCTTATGTAACAGTGCTCTTGATGCGGCTTCCAAACAAGCCAATCCCGATCCGGCCACCAACTTGCTGATCGCTGAAGCAAAGTTTTTCCGGGCGTATTCCTATTTTGATTTAGTACGCACCTATGGAGATGTTCCTTTGATTGATTTTAAGATCAACACGCCTACAGATGCACATATTGCAAAATCGCCGGCAGATGCCATTTATGATTTTATTGAAAGTGATCTGAACTTTGCCATGCAATATCTGCCACTGAATTGGTCAGGTACAGCGTATAGCGGCCGTTTAACTTCAGGTGCAGCCAAAACCTTCCTGGCCAAAGTAATGCTCTACCGTAAAAAATGGGCCGGCGCATTAAACCTCTGTAAGGAGGTGATTAATTCCGGTCAGTACGAACTGGTCACGCCTTATTATAAGATTTTCAAAACAGAAGGAGAGCTTTCTCCTGAATCCATTTTTGAAATACAGGCTTCTAAAACTGCCGGAGACGGTAACGTGTATTGGAGCCGCCTTGGCCAGGCACAAGGAGTACGGGGTTCGGGCACCTGGGATTTAGGATGGGGCTGGAACACACCAACCTCCTCACTTGTCAGCTCATATGAAACTAATGACCAAAGAAAAGATGCTACCATTCTCTTTTCCGGCCAAAGTGATGGAGGACCAAACACAGGTGGTTACGGCTTAACCGTACCAAACCTCTCCAACGCTTTGTACTGGAATAAAAAAGTGTACAACCGCTACGATGATTATCTGGCGGCAGGCCTGGGCACACCCAATAATGAAGCCCAAAATACCTGGGTCAACCAGCGTGTCTTCCGGTATGCAGATGTTCTGCTGATGGCAGCCGAAGCCGCCAATGAACTGGGTGGAACTGATAACACAACAGATGCTAAAACCTGGGTCAACATGGTACGTGCCAGGGCCGGGCTTAGTGATGCGTCATTTGTGGACCAGGCACAATTCCGTACGGTGATCAAAAAAGAAAGAAGGGCAGAATTTGCCATGGAATTTGAACGCTTCTTTGACCTGGTGCGTTGGGGTGATGCGCCTACGGTTCTTGGACCTTTGGGCTATCAAAACAAACACCGTTTTTATCCGATACCGCAGGCTGTTTTGAACGACAATCCAAAGCTGGTTCAAAATCCTGAATGGTAATTTTTGTACACAGTAAAAATTAAAGAACATGACAAATAAATTCAAACTTTTTATATCATCAGCAGCACTTTTGCTGATTCTGGGAAGCTGCCAGAAAATAAAGAGGCCGGAATTGGGTGAGTTTGATACCGATGATAAGCAGACATTATTACCAGGCGATCTGCGTTTCTTTACCAACTTTAACGGTACCGACGGACCCAGCCCCAGGTGGAATGCAAAGGATAGCATTTCCGGCAACCCCGCATTGTTGTTCCCCTTATCTTATGAAGCGGGAATTAATGGTAATGCCCTGAAAGGAAAGGATAATGAAGCCGCGTTGTATTTGAATGCAAATGACTTTAAGAGTGCAAAAAGCTTCAGCATTTCCTTTTGGCTAAAAAATACGGCACAGGCAGGCCGCACCGAGTTTTTATTTTCCTTAGTACAACCAAATTTCAGCTGGACCAACAGCGCCGCTTTTGTACTGGTAGAAAACCAAACAGCAACCAGTACCACAATGAAGTTTGGCCTGATGGATCAATGGTTGGAAGGAACGTTTAACAAACCATTATTTGATGGAAGCTGGCACCATATGGTTTATTCATATGATAATGCTGCTTCCAAAATGACCTACTATTTTGATGGAAATGTTGTTTCAGGGCTCACTGCAATACAAACAGATGTTTCAAAAACGATTGACTTTTCGGCAATAACAAACCTTATACTGGGAGGATGGAACAAACACGCAAAGCAAGCCGGGCCTACTGATGATTGGGTAAAATCATATACAGGTTTAATGGATCAATTCCGTATGTATAACAAAGCCTTAAGCACAACGGAAGTGCAGGCTTTATTTAATGGCAAGATGTAAATTTCTTCAATCAAATAAAGCTAAATTGTAAGAGGGCTGAACAAAATGTTTAGCCCTCTTAATCTTAATTAACACTCCTACTAATTGTATGCTGGACAGCAAATTATTATTCCGTACGTTACTATTTGGTTGGGCAGTAAGCACATTATTTTATTGCACAGGCAAAAAACAAACACTTTTCGAATCGCTTCCCCCTTCTGCCACAAACATAACATTCACCAACAAACTTGCTGAACACAAACTTTTCAACATCCTTTATTATCTGTATTACTACAATGGCGGAGGCGTAGCAACCGGCGATATCAACAACGATGGATTGCCTGATATTTATTTTACAGCCAACAATAAAGGCGGCAATAAACTGTATCTGAATAAAGGCAACTTTCAATTTGAAGACATTACCGATAAAGCCGGCGTGGCGGGTACGGCCGACTGGTGTACGGGAGTTACCATGGCCGATGTAAATGGTGACGGCTTCCTGGATATTTATGTTGGCGCCATCAGTGGCAAATACGATCTGAAAGGGCACAACCAGCTTTTTATTAATAATGGAGACGGCACCTTTAAAGAGCAGGCAGAAGCGTACGGTTTAGATTTTGCAGGCCTCACTACCCAAGCTGCTTTTTTTGATTATGACCATGATGGAGATTTGGATTGTTACATACTAAATCAATCCAGCCGCCCCCATGCCAATGTTGTGGATACTGGCAACCGTAGAAAATACGATCCCATGGCCGGAGACAGGCTCTATCGCAATGACTTATCTACGACTGGAAAATTTACTAATGTATCTGCCCAGGCTGGAATTTTTCAAAGCAACCTGGGATATGGCTTAGGACTGGCTGTTGCCGATTTAAATAACGATGGCTGGGAAGACATTTATGTAGGAAATGATTTTCATGAAAATGACTATTACTATGTAAACAATAAAAATGGAACGTTTACAGAAGAAGGCACTAAACATTTCCGTCATTACAGCCGTTTTAGCATGGGCAACGATATAGCCGACTTTAATAACGATGGCCAGCTGGATGTGGTAACGGTGGACATGCTGCCGCAAGATGAAAAAATAGTAAAGACCTATGGCAGCGATGAAAACCCCGACATCTATAAAGTAAAGCTGGATATGAACGGATATCAGAAACAATATTCCAGAAATGCCCTGCAACGAAATAATGGAAACGGTACCAGCTTTAGCGACATCGGATTAATAAGCGGCATATCAGCAACCGACTGGAGCTGGTCCCCCTTGTTCGTTGATTTTGACAACGATGGCAATAAAGACCTTTTCATTTCCAGCGGTATTGTAAAACGGCCGGTTGATCTGGATTACATCCGGTTTATATCCGATCTGGACATGAAAAAGGGGCGACAAATGACTGATGCCTACGATGAAGAAGCCATCAAAAACATGCCCGACGGGAGTTCGCACCCTTATTTTTATAAAGGCGATGGCAAGTCCTCCTTTACCGATGTAAGTAAAGAATGGGGCACCCAAAACATGAAAGGGTATTTTACCGGGGCAGCCTATGCTGATTTGAACAATGATGGCAGAGTTGACGTCATTATAAACAATATCAATGCGCCGGCTACAATTTTAAAAAACAACACTCCGCAAAAACTGTCTATTGATATTTCCTTTAAAGGAAATAATAAAAACACTTTTGGCATAGGCGCCAAGGCCTGGATATTTACCCAGGGTAAAATACAATACCAACAGTTGATGCCCACCCGGGGGTTTCAATCTTCCAGCGAACCCAAACTGCATTTTGGCTTGGATAGCCTAAAATATATTGACAGCATTCTTATTGTTTGGCCGGATCAGAAATACCAGGTACTAAAA
>JAEVYV010000112.1 GCA_023392575.1 Bacteroidota bacterium
TTCACGGCCTCCGCCCAATCGTATAAAAAAATACACGACCGGGCCATTGTCATCGATACCCACAACGATGTTCTGTCTTCGGCCACCATGAACGGGCTGAATATAGAAAACGACCTGAGGGGCAAAACCCATTCCGATCTGGCCCGCTTCAAAAAGGGCGGGGTGGACGTGCAGGTGTTTTCGATTTTCTGCGATGAACGGTTTGGCAAGGACACCGCATTTAAATACGCCAACATAGAAATTGATTCTTTGTACGCCATTGTCAACCGCAATCCGGATAAGATGATGATGGTGACCAGTCCGGAGGACCTGCAAAAAGCCGTGCTGCAAAAAAAACTGGGCTGCATGCTGGGGGTGGAAGGCGGCCACATGATAGAAGACAACCTGGCCTACCTGGATGCTTTGTACCAGCGCGGCGTACGGTATATGACCCTGACCTGGAACAACTCCACCGCCTGGGCCACATCGGCAATGGACGAAACCACCCGAAAAGATTCCCTGCAGCATAAAGGGTTAACCGAGTTTGGCAAACAGGTGGTTAAAAGAATGAACCAACTGGGGATGATGGTGGATGTTTCCCACGTAGGCGAACAAACTTTTTGGGATGCCCTCAACACCACTACCCGGCCCGTCATTGCCTCGCATAGCTGTGTGTACAGCCTGTGCCCGGTGTTTCGTAACCTCAAGGACGATCAGATTAAAGCCATTGGCAAAAACGGCGGCGTCGTTCATTTGAATTTTTATTCCGGCTTTGTGGACTCTAATTACCAGAGCCGGCACAAAGAGTTTCGTGCCCGGCATCAAAAAGAAATCGATTCACTGCGTGCACTTAAATGGACGATGTACGGAATAGACGAATGGCTGGCCCGGGCCTATCCAAAGGAAGCCGGGTCGCTTCGGCCCACATTGGCCCAACTGCTGGACCATTTGGATTACGTTGTTCGTCTGGTAGGGGTAGACCACGTGGGCATTGGCTCTGATTTTGACGGCATTTCCTCGGCCCCGCAACAGTTGAACGATGTGGCCGATCTGCCCAACATCACCAAAGCTTTATTGGAAAAGGGCTATAGCGTAAAGGATGTCGAAAAAATTTTGGGCGGGAATTTTATCCGTGTGTTTAAAGCCAATCAAAACCAGCATCTTTGAGCGGCGGAAACCTACGGCGAACCGGAGGCGTCCGCATTGTAAACAAACCATCATGGATCAACTAAACTTGGGCATCGGCACCCGGCTGCAGCACACCCAGCACGGCCCCGGCGTCATTGTAGGCGTTCGGTACGCCACCTACCTGATCTCTTTTATTTATCATGGCCTCAAAGAAATAGACAAAAACGACAGCAGTCTGGAAGAGATCATTCCGGAAAATGTAAGCGAGGAAATTGAAACGCATTCCGAAGTCGAACGATCGCTGCTAAAAATTCTGCGCCTGTGGGGCGGGACGACCGAAGTCGTAAAGCTGGGCGATCGCTGGCAGGGCGGCACCCTTATTTTGCAACCCGCCGACAAATCGCTGAAGCCCAAAGAACTGCCCATAGAAGATTTCTTTCACAAAATTGTGATGCTGCGCGACCGGCTGCGGGTAATGGAGCAGCAGATCAATGCACACAAGGGCCTCAGCGATGAAGAAAAAGTAAACCTGCAGCAATACATTACCCGCATTTATGGTACCCTAACCACCTTCAACGTTTTGTTCAAAAACAAAGAGGAGTGGTTTGTGGGCGAAAGCAGTAAATAAACCTGCAGGGCCAGGGTTAAGGATAAACGAGGGATGAAGAACTGGGAAGTGCAAAGAAGATGGTTAGAAGAATCCTGGTGCTCAAGCGAAGCAAACGATCAGGGTGGCAAAACCTTTTATGGTTCTCGGCCAGATTAAGACAGGGAGCAGCTCCATTCGATGGTGCAGCCCTCTTTTTTAACTGGATGCAGGTAAACAAAAAACTGGTGATAAAAGGCATGTCTGCCTGATCTTTTCCTTCGCCAACACTGACCACGCCACTGGCATAGGCTTCCACGGATGAAGTTTTTACCGGCTGCCACTCACCGCCCAAAACCGAATGGTCGATTGCGCCTTCTACCCGTTTAAAAGCCAGTTTTTCCACGATGTTTTTCAGCTGTTCCGGTTTGTCCAGCACGGCCGCAATGTGTAGTAAGTTTTTCATGTCTTCTTTTTTAGCATTCCTCGGCGCCACATTTTCAAGTTCTCTCTATGGCTTTGATTCAAAAAAACGGGATTGGGTTACCAAAAAAAATCAAAAGTTTTTTTGCCAGCCGGTTTTAACAAACCATGCAAAGCCAATCGTTTGCAACCCAAGGGACTTGCCGCTTAAAAATCGCTTTTGTTATTTTTTTAATGTTTTGTAGATTTAGGGGCTCCGCTTCCCTTTCCGAATCTTGTCTGTTATCTTGTAAAAGCACCAACTGATTGTTTACCAACTTCAACACTTTGCTATGGAACAAGTTCTCACCACACCTGCCGGTATTTCTGTTTCAACAGCTTTGCCGCAAAAAAGAGCTGGTTACCGGATTGATTCCATTGACCTTTTGCGTGGTTTGGTCATGGTGATCATGGCGCTGGACCACACCCGTGATTTTTTTCATGCCCCGGCATGGACCGAAGATCCGCTGAACCTGGCAACCACAACACCGGTCTTGTTTCTCACCCGTTGGATCACGCATTTTTGTGCACCCTTGTTTGTTTTCCTGGCCGGGACGTCGGCCTGGTTCCAAAGCAGCAGAAAAACCAAAAAGGAACTCAGCCTGTTCTTGATTTATCGGGGCTTGTGGCTGGTCTTTATAGAGGTTGCCATCATCAATTTTGCCTTTTCCTTTGATCCGCACTATGGCCTCATTGGCCTGCAAACCATCTGGGCCATCGGCATCAGCATGATACTGCTTGGGTTGGCTATTTGGCTGCCTTTTTCCGCCATACTGGCCATTGGGTTACTCATTGTGCTGGGCCATAACTCCCTGGACTTTTACGAAGCAGAACACACAGGCGACTATGGTTTTATGTATTCCCTGTTACACCGTCAGGGCTTTTTCCCTTTGTCGAACGGGCATAGTCTGTTTGTTGTATATCCCTTTCTTCCCTGGACCGGCCTGATGATGGTGGGCTATTGTTTTGGAAAATTGTTTACAAGTTATGAAGGGACGCAGAGGAAAAAAATACTGACACGGCTGGGCATCGGTATCATTTTGTTTTTTATTGCACTGCGGGCCACCAACCTGTATGGCAACCCTGAGCCCTGGGCGGTGCAAAAAAATACGCTGTTTACTTTTCTTTCTTTTATTGACACACATAAATACCCCCCCTCGCTGCTGTATATGTGCATGACCATTGGGCCTGGTATTTTATTCCTGGCCTGGGCCGGAAACATAAAGTCAAGACTATCCAATATCATTACCGTGTATGGACGAGTGCCGTTCTTTTATTATGTGCTGCATTTTTACCTGATACACCTGGTAAGTGCTTTGTTGTCGTTTACCCGCGGGCATTCTTTTGCCGAAGGCATACATGACGCATCCAACTTTTTGCCCAATTTTACTTATCCCAACGAGGGCTATTCCTTATGGTTTGTGTATGTCATGTGGCTTTTGATAGTGACGGCGCTATATCCGCTCTGTAAATGGTTTAGTGAATACAAGAAAACACATAAGCAGTGGTGGCTGAGCTATCTGTAGCAGCAGGGTTACCGGCCATGCGCCGTGAGCGGTCGGCTTTCGGCCATCAAATGTGAACCTCTAGCAAGGCTTCCTACCGAGTACACGCTTCTCTCACGTCTGATGGCTTACGTTTCACGATGGCTTCGCTGTCCCTTTGAAAACGGTTTGGTATCAGGCTATTTTTTTACTTCCCGGATTTTATACTCCTGAATTAAGGGAGAGCTTTCCGGAGTTAAGGTAAAGCTGATTTGCAGGTTGGTGTTTTCTCCTTCCAAGATAAAGCTGCCCCTTAAATTATTTTCTGGAACCAACTCACGAATACGAAGAATGAGCCCTGCTTTGGCAAAAAGCTGGGTGGTTTGTTTTTTCAGGGAGTCCAGTGGATTATCCAAAAAGAAGTTTTGCGCAAAAATTTGGCTTGAAGGGGCATCCTTCCAGTCCGGCAGGAGCTTGACCAATTCATTTTTGCGCTGTTTCAAAATAGCCGAAAGGGGAATGGTTCTTTTTTCCAGCCCGGCCAGTTTCACCAAAGTATCCAGAACGGTTGAATTAAAGCCAGCGGTAGGAGCGTAGGTCACATTGGCAAAGCAGACAACGCCTATTCCGTAGGCGGGCAATATATTCCAGTTGCTGCCAAAACCGGGCAGGCCGCCGGAATGGCCGACAAATACTTTGTTTTCGCAATCAATGGCCCAGCGCAAACCATAGGCGTAGGCCGAGGAAACGGCACAACCGCGTCCGCTGCCGTATTGGAACTGTGGGTTCAGGCTGCTGAAGTTGGAGGGTTGCTGCATCTCTCTTAAAGAGCTTCTTTTCACCACGGCATGTTCTTTTTCGTTCCGTGCCGGCCAGGCGGCCAGGTGCAGTTGCATGTATTTGCTGAAATCTTCCAGGGTGGTGATCAGTCCGCCCATGGCGCCAAAAGACCCATCGTGCAACAGGGCCTCTTCTTTCCATTGCCCATTGATCCAGCGATAGCCGTGGGCTAATTTAGTGGAAGGCACATCGGTGTATTCCCAATAGGTGCTGTTCATGCCCAGCGGTTTAAAGATGGCTTCTGTTATATAATCTTGGTAAGGCTTGCCGCTCACGTTTGTGATGATTTTTCCCAGCAGTGCAAACCCCAGGTTGCTGTATTCGTAAGTCAGGCCCGGCGCATTGGAAAAGGAAACATGTTCAATCAGGTCCAGCAGTTCTTTGTCGGTAGCGGCCAGTTGGCGGTCGCCCCAGGGATTATCCTCCGGAAAACCGGCGGCGTGCGTCAGCAGATGGCGAACCGTGATTTCCGGAGCGTCGGAAGTCAGGTGTTTTACCCGGGTCATTTCCGGAATGTATTTCGAAGTAGGATCATCCAGGTTTAATTTGCCTTCGTCCCGGAGTTTTACTATAGCCAGGGCCGTAAAGCTTTTGCTCATGGATGCAATCCGGAAGGCAGAAGAAGTGGTGACGGGTATCTTCTTTTCCAGGTTGGTATAACCCACTTGTCCCGTATAAACCAGTTTGCCATCCGCCACCACGCCGTAAACAAAACCGGGAAAATGATTTTTGGCCGCATGGTCTTTGTACATTTTGTCGATAAGGCCTTGTGTGGCTTTGATTTTTTCCATCCGGTCGGCATCGGCAAAATACGGAGCCTGGTAGCGGGTTTGCGAAAAAGAAGATGAGCAAAACAACAGCAAGGCAAATACGAAAAAGGTCTTTCTCATGAACAAAAATTAAAAATCCTAATTTAGGCATTTAACTTTTGTTTGAAAACAAGAGCGGTAAAACATACACGGCTCACCATAACTTTAAAACATGAAACGCTTTTTTTCTCTGACCCTGTTGATTTGCTTTTTCATTTCGTCCCGGGCCCAAACCACTGCAGACATCATCATTAAAAACGGACGCATTTTGGATGGCACCGGCAATTCCTGGATCCGGGCCGACATTGCCATTAAGGACGGCAAGATCCTCCGGCTGGGGCATTTTGACAACATTGGTTCGGCAAAAATCATTGATGCCAAAGGGCAGATTGTCGCGCCGGGCTTTATTGACGTGCACACGCATATTGAAGGCGATGAGTTTGTCAACCCTACGGCCAACAATTTTATTTTGGACGGGGTGACCACGGTTGTTACCGGCAACTGCGGTTCGTCAAACCTGGACATCAAAAAATATTTGTGGCAGATCGATTCTTTGAAACCATCGGTAAATGTGGCTACGCTGATCGGGCACAACGATGTGCGGCGGGCGGTCATGGGCAGGGCCAACCGCACCCCCACCGAGGAGGAAATGCTGAAAATGGAGGCCCTGGTGGACCGGGCCATGAGGGACGGCGCCATTGGGTTGAGCACAGGCCTGATTTATATTCCCGGCACCTATTCGCAAACCGATGAAATTGTCCGGCTGGCAAAGGTGGCTGCAAAATACAAGGGCGTCTATGCTTCGCACATGCGAGACGAAGGCGACAAGGTGGTGCAGGCCATTGAAGAAGCGCTGCTGATTGGCCGCGAAGCCAATATACCCGTAGAGATCTCGCATTTTAAATTAAGCGGCCAGCAAAACTGGGGGCGGAGCAAGGAAACGGTTGCCCTCATTGCAAAGGCCCGGGCCGAAGGAATTGATGTCACCATTGATCAATACCCCTACACCGCCAGCAGCACCAGCATCAGCACCTTATTGCCGGATGATGTTTTGGCCGATGGCCAAGACTCCATTAAGGCACGGTTGCAAAGACCGGAGGTACGGAAATATGTTACCGATCATATTTTGGCCCGGCTGAAAAAGCGCAAGCTAAAACACCTGAGTTATGCAGTGGTGGCTTTTCACAGGGCCGACACCACACTGAACGGAAAAAGCATTGAAGAGATCAACCTTTTAAAAGGCCGCAAGCACAAGGCAAAAATGGAGGCCGAAACCGTAATGGACATCATGATGGCGGGCGGAGCCAGCGCCGTGTTTCACGGCATGGGTGAGGAAGACATCAAACGCATCATGCAGTATCCCTTTAACATGTTTGCCTCCGATGCTTCCATCCGCGTATGGCAACAGGGCTCGCCGCACCCCCGCGGTTATGGCACCAATGCCCGGGTACTGGCCAAATATGTGCGGGAAGGAAAGGTGATTTCCCTGGAAGAGGCCGTGCGGCGCATGACCTCCCTGCCCGCTCAAAAATTCGGGTTAAAAGACCGGGGCTTGTTAAGGGAAGGCTTTGCAGCTGATATTGTGATCTTTGACGAAAACCAGGTACAGGATCTGTCCACGTATGAAAAGCCGCATGCCTACTCCAAAGGATTTACGCATGTGATTGTAAACGGACAATTGGTGGTGGAAAACGAACAACACCTGGGAACAAGAAGCGGAAAAGCGTTGCCGGGTGCAGCACCTGCTTCCACTTTATAAAAAAAGCCCCGAGGGGCTTTTTTTTGTAGGGTCTCTTTGTTGTGTGCAGCACCTGCTGCTCAAGCGGAGGGCTGCAGTATGGCAGCTATCTGGGCCGTGTCCACATAATCCTGAAAGAAAATGGCTTTACCGTCTCTAAACCGCATCTGCATGATCCACGGCGAGGATGCCGTTTTACCTGTTCTGCGGCTGCGGGCCACAAAATGGCCGGTAGAAAGGACGTCGGTTTCGTTGACCTCATAAATATTTTCCACTTCAAAAACAGGAAACTCGATTTCTTCTGCCATCTGCGAAAAAAATAAACCGGTGCCTTTGCCCACAAATACCCCTGCAAAGGGAAGCTGGGGTGAACCCATCACGTTCCATTGGCAAGCGTCATCCAGTTGGTTCAAAATATAAGGCACGTCACCTTGTTTGAAGGCCTCAAACATTTTACGGGCAGTGACCGCATTGGAAAGTGCTACTTGCGTACTCATAAAAACAATTTAAGTGTGAGATGTTTTGTTTGAACGTTGCTCATGCGCAGCCGTTTTGGGTTGAACAGCAAAAGGAAGCTGCCTTTTAAAACAAGGCAAACACGCTGAGCTCATGGCCGCACCTCAGGCGATCTGCCGTAAAATTTCCCGGTAGCTTTTTTCTACATGCGGTTTAAAGCGTTCATACCACTGTTGCCATTGTTCGGTCTTCATGCTGCTGGTCAACGAGATCTCGTAGTCGGCCAGGTTGTCAAAGCCTTCTTCGAAAATGAGCCGGTAGGAATCGCCGGTAAAATCAGACAGGACCCGCATTTGCTGGGCTTCGGGAAGCATGTGTTTTTCTGCGGCTTCGTCCAACAGCTTTTTGGCATCCCGGAAGTGGCCAAATTTCAACTGAAAAATATCCCGAACCAGAAAACTGGTTTTTTGTTTGGTGCCGGCTGCACCCAGTTGTTGTTTCATCACTTCGGTCAGCATAAAAATCCGGGCTTCTTTGATCAGGCCGTCTCTTAAATCGTAACCTACGTAAAACGGTACGCTGACTTCTTTGTGGGTGGGGGCTATGCCGGCTATTTCGCCAATGTGCCGGCCTTTGAATAAGGCCTCCAACTGGGCTTTGTTTTCGGTAATGATCTGGCTGGTGATTTCGGCTTTTGCGTCAAAGGCCACATGGTACATGTAATGCAGCATGGCGCCGATTTCAGCCCGTCCCTTATACACTTCACCTGTGCTCAGATTTTTAAAAACGGCATCCTCGGCCAGGTACTTTACATCGTGGGTGCTAAAATAAGCCAGCACGTTTTGTTGCGCTGTCGCCAACGCTTTGCTGTGCAGAACTGTTTCTTCCATAACAAATGGTTTAAGGTGAGACAATACAGCTCTCACGGGGGATACGCTGTCAGGAGTAGGGGCCGGGACAAGAGAGGAAACGACGGGTAAGTTAATTTATTTGCGCGGAAGTAAAAGGGGTAGTTTACTGTTGTGCTGGAAAACGAAAGAGAATCAGTAATGACTAATGCCCGTTGGCAGGCATGCTGATAGATTTGGTTCGCAATAGGCCAAAGCTTTTTTTAAAGGCTGCAGGTTGCAGCAGGGGTTTTCTTTTTATCCGCAGATGGGCCGCCTGCCCCCATTTTCTTATCAGCTTTAGTGTAAGCCAGGCGCCTAAAAAAATATCCAGTGCGATAAACACAGGAAGCAGAATGATCGTTAAAGCCAGGTATAGAAAATGTCCGGTGATGTCCAGTAAGCTATTCATTGATGTAAGTCTTAGGCGGCTTTCTCAGGACGGATCAGACTTTAGCGGGATGGGTTTATTTCAAAGGATGCGGTTGGATAATAACATAGACAAAAAACCTTATTTATTAGTTGCATTGCCTCTTTGGGTTCCCCACAAATACGGCTGTTTCATTATTTACAAAAAGCTGTGCCAGATTTCGGGTGCCGGCGTTCCTTCCTTTGTTTTGAGGGCAAAGCTGAAACCGGCGCACTGATTTGCCGCAGTAAAAGTGTATGAATTGGGGAATTTTTTTGCTGAATGGGGAACGGATGAGAAATGCGATTGGGCCGGAAGGGTCTCAGCACAAAATCCGGTTCAGGTGGCGCAGGGTTAGCGAACAATAAATTTGAAATAGATTATTGTGCAGAAAAAAACGGGGCGAAAGATAGGAGCGGCGATTTTTTTGTTGGCGGGTTTGGTTTGCCGTGATTTTGTGCGGCTGCTGTTGGTCTTCCCTTATTTTTTGCAGGCGGATTTCTTCAGAACAGCTGACTAAGGATTGTATGTTATAAAGATGCAATAAGATTTTATGGGTATCGGAAACTCCCATTTTTTTTTGCAGCAAACTTTGAAGCTCCAATTGTTCTTCCGGTGTGGTGTGGGAAGACAGGCTTTTATTTACAAGTTGCAAAATGCGTTGCTTTTCCATGATCATAAACTCTCCCCGGGAACAAGCAAAAGAATGCCAGTTTTCGGAGGGCTTGATTTTCAGTGGGTTTCAAAAAAAACCGGTAAAAGAAGTGTTCATTTTTGATACAGGACTGTTCGGGTTTTAGACAATGACTGCCCAAGCCACATGCCTTAACCGCATCAATATTTTAATAGTGGTACTTTAGCTTTCGAAAAAAAATTCTTTATGAGTAAGAGAACCATCGTTTTTGTGTTGTGGCTGGTGCCTTTGTTCCTGACGGCACAAACCAATTTGTCTTCCAACAAATCCGTACTCACTCCGGAGTTGTTGTGGAAGTTGGGAAGGGTGTCTGGTCTTGGAATTTCAAAGGACGGCAAGTATGTTTTGTATAGTGTAAGCACACCTGATGCAGAAGCCAATAAAAGCAAGCGGGTGTCTTATATGTTGCCTGTGGAGGGCGGCACTCCGGTGGCGATTGCCAACCCCGATAGTTTCCTGGTCAACAAAAACATCTCTCCCGACGGGGCTTATATCTTGAGCCATAAGGAGGTTCTGGTGAAAAAAATACGGAGCACCGATCTTTACCCCGATCTGCCCCAATCAAACGCTTATGTTTTTGATAACCTCAACAACCGTCACTGGGATACCTGGGAGGACGGAAAGTTTGATCATGTTTTTGTGGCGCCGGCAAATAAACCCGAGGAAGCAAAAGATATCATGCCGGGTGAACCCTATGATGCGCCCCAAAAACCCTTTGGCGGCAGCGAAGATTATATCTGGAGCCCCGATGGCAAATCCGTGATTTATGTGACCAAAAAAAAATATGGAAAGGACTATGCCGTCAGCACCAACACCGATCTGTATCAATACAATCTGGCCACCGGTACCACCAAAAATTTAACCGAAGGCCGGATGGGTTATGACGTCAATCCCACGTACAGCAAAGACGGGATACTGGCCTGGTTGAGTATGCGCCGGGATGGTTATGAATCCGACAAACAGGACCTGGTGGCCTTTACCACCATGGGCAATGTCATCAACCTGACGGCCCACCGGGACGACATTCATGTACAAGGCTACCGTTGGGCCAATGATGGAAAAAGCCTTTTCTTTTATGCTCCCATCAACGGTACCCTGCAGTTATTTACGGTGGATTATACCGGCCTGACCAAAAAACTTCCCGTGATCAAACAAATCACCAAAGGCGATTTTGACATCAACGGCATTGTGGGGCAAAGCGGCAATAACCTCATTGTTTCCCGAACGGACATGAACCATGCCGCCGAATTATACAGTGTGGACATCAGC